>JAJFMK010000203.1 GCA_021772215.1 Chlamydiota bacterium
AGAATACCTCATAGATAAATACACCATTTCGATGACTCCTTCTGTTAGAGTCTTCGACCTCCTCCACGAACTGAAGCCTCTTAATTACGGATCGGCATTAATTGTAGCTGATCCTGACATCAAAGAGAAAAGGCTTCATGGGGCAAAAGAGGAGGGACAGTCTTTAGCTAAGAGAATTCCTGAACCAACGCTCCTCACTGGAGAAAAAGGGACAGTCGAAGCTGTCAAACAGGCGGCATCAAACGCCTCAATTCTCCATTTCGCTTGTCATGGATCAGCAGAGGCTCAAATCAGTAGAGATTCGGTCTTTGAAGGAGGTCTTTGCCTTACAAACGGTAAAGGAGATGAAGAAATGCTTTACGCTGACGAAATCCAAAAACTCAATTTAAAGGCTAATTTGGTGTTTCTAAGTGCGTGCCAAACTGGCAAAGGAGCCGAGCGACGTGAAGGAGTGATCGGCCTCGCGCGCGCCTTCTTAGGGGCCGGTGTCCCTTCTGTTATTGCCACTCATTGGGATATTAATGACTATGTTACTCAGGAAATCGTCTCGGATTTCTATACAAATCTGCTCGATAAAAAGAAGGAAAAAGCAGAAGCCCTAAGACAAGCAATGCTGAAACAGAGACTTGCCCACCCAGATAAGCCTGAACTTTGGGGTGCCTTCTTTTTAATAGGAAAATAGGAGAAAATCTATGACAAGCAAAATCAGTAAAACAGGATCAGAACCTTTCCTAATATCCAGTTACACCACTCAAAGAAACAACAAGCCGGTCATATTAGAACTGTGGGGCTCCAAAGAGGCAATTTTCGAGGGAGTTATAAAAGACCTTAGTGGAAGTCAAATTACTGTTATCCCTCCAAGCAGTATATACGGAGAAAGAGGCAATTCAATTACTGGCTCAGCTCTTTTAACGTATGTGAAAACTACACAACTGTCACCAGTGCTGCATACTCTTGGAAAAAAGAATATCGTTTGGTTAGATCCTTCTGTAGAGGCGGGAAGTAGCTCCGCAAGGGGCACAGAAGAAACTAGCCACTCTGCAGATACTATTGTAAATTTAGAAGAAGAGAAAAAAATACTCCAGAAAATTTTACCTAAAGATTTTTTAGAAGATGTGGAGCAAAACTACCACACTAAGCAGAAATTAGGTGAATTTGGAACGAGCCTTTTTGGTAATGGAAGCCAGGCGTTGCACGACTCATGCTTACCTGAAGCAGCTCTCTGGTTTAAAAAAGCACTCCTAATCTACTTATTACTAAAAGATAAAAAAAATATTGCGATGTGTAATGGCAACCTCGGCAAAATTTACTATTCACTCGAAGAATATCAAGAAGCAATACAGCACCATGAAAAGCAGTTAAACATAGCTAAGGAAATAGAAAATAGAGCAGAAAAGGGGCACGCCTACATTGGGCTCGGTAATGTCTACGACTCGCTCGAAGAGTACCAAACAGCAATTCACTACTATAGAAAACACCTACAAGTTGCAAAAAAGAAAAAAACCAAGCAGATGAGGGAGCTGCCTACAGTAATATTGGAAACGCGTACCAAGAGCTTGCAGAGTATCAAAAAGCAATTGAATATCATGAGAAGTGCCTACAAATTGTAAAAAAAATAAGAGACCAAGAAGGAGAGGCTGATACCTATACTAATCTCGGAAATGTATATGAATTAATTGGAAAGTATCACAAAGCAATCCATTATCATGAAAAAAGCCTTCAAATCGCCATAGAAGAAAAAGATCAAGAGGGTCGTGAGGGACGTGCTTACGGCAACATAGGAATTGCATACCTTCAGCTTGCAGTATATCGTGAAGCAATAAAATACCTTGAGAAGAGTCTGCATATCGCAAAAGAGAGAAAAGATAAAGAAGGTGAGGGACGTGCATACGGCAACATAGGAATTGCCTACACATCCCTCGGAGAATACCGTAAGGCGATTGAAATCCTAGGAAAAAGCCTGCAAATCGCAAAAGAAAAAGGGGACAAAGTAGGTGAGGGAGCATCTTACGGTAACTTAGGTATTGCCTATCGCCACCTTGGGGAGTTTCGACAAGCCATTCAATACCATAAGATGCAACTAGAAATTGCAAAAGAGGAGAAGGATAAAGTAGGCGAAGGAGCTGCCAACAGCGGCCTTGGAGACGCATATAATTTTCTTGGAGAATGCCAAAAAGCAGCCCTTCATCATAAAAGACATCTACAGATTGCCAAAGAAGAAGAACAAGCGGATGAAGGAGCAGCATACATTGGGCTTGGGAACGCGTACAATTCACTTGGAAAGTACAGACAAGCCATTGATTGCCAGGAAAAGGCCTTGAAAATCGCAAAAAAAAAGGAGACCAGGAAGGTGAGACGTCCGCCTACTCCGGCCTTGGAAATTCCTATTTTTACCTCGGAGAATACCGACAAGCAATCCACCAACATGAAAAACAGCTGCGAATTGCCAAAGAATTAGAAGATCTAGATGGTGAGGTATGAAGTGGACCCCAAAAATCGGACAGTTTTTTTAGGATAATTAAGTTAGGTAAACCTGGTATAATTAACTTTAAATCAGAGGTTTACTGTAAATGAAAAGAAGAAAGCGATCACCAGATTTCAAAAGAAAAGTAGCGATTGAAGCGTTGAAAGAGCGTGAAACTATCAATGAAATTGCATCCCGTCATGGACTGCATCCTGTTCAAGTCAGCCAGTGGAAGAGGGAACTGGAGCAAGGTGCACCGTCGATGTTTACTACAGATGTCACAGAGCGTCGAGAGGCGAAAGCACTGCGAGAAGAAAAAGAATCTCTTCAACAGCTCATCGGAAAACAAGCCATCGAACTAGAGTGGCTAAAAAAAAAGCTGGATCTCTAGACCTTCAGGTGCTGAGAGGGCTCATCGAGCCCTCTCAGCCTGAGCTTAGCATAGTTCGCCAGTGCAAGCTGATTAACCTACATCGGTCATCCTACTATTTTCAGGCAGCCACAGAGAGTCCTGAAAACCTTGAGATCATGAGATTGATCGATGAGAAATACACGCGGCATCCTTTTTACGGCTCGCGTAAGCTGGTCCCATATCTCGAGGAAAATGGGTTATGCGTAAACAGGAAACGGGTCTTGAGGCTCATGCGACTTATGGGCATATCTCCAGTATACCCCAAACTATATGATGTCAACTATCTTTGCCGGTCGGCGACAATTATCTTTGCCGGTATCCCTACCTTCTAAAGTAGGGGAGTTCCTGACATAAGGTCAGTAGTTTCAAGCACACGTGATGCTTGATGTTCTTCCATTAGCCTTAATCATAATAGACTTTAACTTCCGAAGGCGTAAACCCTACTCCCCCCATGGGGGGAGGTGCGCGCGGCACCGCTAACTTAACTCCTTATTGTTTGTATGGGTCTGTCGTC
>JAJFMK010000204.1 GCA_021772215.1 Chlamydiota bacterium
CTTAGATGATGAGGGGCGCCTCACTATCAGTGGCCGCCTCAAGCGCTTCATTAAAGTCGGCGCAGAGATGGTTAGCTTGGAGGCGATCGAAAGGGCTCTGATGGACTTTCAAAAAGAGCTGGAGTGGCCCTCCACAGAAGAGGGGCCCATCCTCGGTATCATCGCCCATGAGGTCCCAGGAGACAGGCCGCTCATCTACCTTTTCACAACTTTTCCCCTCACCATCGAAGAGGGTAACGACCTCCTCAAGAAAGCCGGCTTTAGCAATCTTATCCGACTTACAAAAACCTACCAGCTCGACGAGATTCCCATTATGGGCACCGGTAAAGTCAACTACCGCGTGCTCGAAGAACAATATTTAAAATAGGATAATACGATGAGTCTAGGTTCCATAAAGCAGATTAAAATAAACGGTTATTGCGCGCAGAGTAACCCTTGTCAACACAGCGTCACAATTACCATGAATGACGGGAGAGAGTGGGACACCTGTCTTAACGGCTCCCATATAAAGACATTGATTGAACAGATTGGTAAGGCTCGAGTTCATAAAGATGAAATTTGGGTTGGGAGAGGATTCGACGCAGAGACTAACATCTCTACGCACTTTTCTGTTTACGAAACCGCTGTGATTGAACCACTCATAAAAAAAGTTTTTAGCGGTTCTTAAGTTAGATTTGACTTCTTATCATCCAGCAGACCTGCTCGTGGTGACGCAGCTGCTGGATAAGGAGATCGGCGGTCCCTTCATCGCCTTGGGCTTGGCACTCTTTGATATGTTTGCGTAGGATGTCACACATACGCTGATGGTCGTTCAAGAGGGTCTGGAGCATCGCTTCAGAGCTCATAGGCTCTTCGCTCTCGGTAAGAGTGGCGAGTCCGATGAATTCACGCATGGAGCCGGGCGCGCGGCCGCCCATCATGCGGATACGTTCTGCGATCTCATCGACGAAGCCGGCAAGAGCTTCATACTGCTCTTCGAGCATCTTATGAAGAGAGTAGAAGTTCGGATCGGTGATATTCCAGTGGAAGTTTTGCGTCTTTACATAGAGGAGATAGCTGTTAGCTAGGTCCTCGTCGAGAAGGGCTCTGATCTTCTCTTTCTCTTCAAAGGAGCATTCAGCTCGACGAGATGCCGATCATAGGCACCGGTAAAGTTAACTACCGCGTCTTAAAAGAGCGGTATATGCACAGCTTGCTTTAAGAAATTAGTGGTTCGTAGCAGGAGACGGAATAGAGGGGAATATTAAGAAAGTTGCCGTCTTGTGTGAAATTTCGTAGAGATGTTCTCAATAGGTATTTTGGGGAAAACTTTTGAGAGTATATTTGTAGGTTTTTCGCTTTTCTTCCTTGATTTGCTTTGACTTCAAGCGGGAGAAAATCGGTGTTGTGGGAGAGGATAAAGTCCACTTCTGCTAGATGATCCGCTGACCAATAATAAAGAGGATGATTCCTTTCTACGATAGATTGTGCAACGAAATTTTCTGTAAAAGCTCCCTTAAATTCAACAAAGAGCTTGTGACCTTCCAGAACAATTTGCGGGGGGAGTCGACTCATCGCACCTAAGAGACCGACGTCGAGTAAAAAAATTTTGTAGTTATTGTCCTTGAGGTAGGCATCTAACGGAAACTTTGGTGTCGAAATTTGGTGAGATCTTAAAACTAGACCCGCATGCTCTAGCCATTCGAGTGCTTCTTGATATTCACGGGCGCGCGCTCTCTGATCTACTTTTGAAAACATAAACTTTTTATTCTCTTTTCCGAGTTGTGTCGGAATGCTGCGCCAAACCTTTAAAATTTTAACAGCTTCGTGAGGCAGAGCGTGTTGGGAGAAATCGATCTCATATGCCTGGATAATATCCCGCTGGATCTTCCGAACGCTTTGGAAGTCTGTCGGATCAAACAGATATTTCTTGATGGCTTCGGGCAGCCCACCAACAATGTAGTAGGTCTTTAGAAGGTTGATTAGCTCTTCGTGAATAGGTTCAGCAAGATTTGTAAAATCCTCTTTTTTTTCTAAAGCCTCGCGCAACTGCAATTTTCCAAGTGTTGTGAGAAATTCAAAGAAACTTAAGGGGTAAAGATCTGCAAAAGTGACCTTTCCCACAGGAAACCCTCTGTTTTTAGCTAGCTTGACTCCAAGAAGAGAGCCCGCTGCAACGACATGGTAGGTAGAAGCCTGTTCTTTGAAATACTTCAGGCTATTTAGCGCAGCAGGAGCTTCTTGGATTTCATCAAAGATTAGTAAGGTCTTTTCAGGTTGAATCCTTTTTTCAAAATAGATCGCAAGATCCTTGATGATCCTCTCTGGGCGGAGGTCTTTTGCGAAGAAACGTTCGAGATCGGGATCCTCTGCAAAATCTAAGTAGACGCTATTTTCATACTCGTGCTCAGCAAATTGCTGTAAGAGATAGGTCTTCCCAACTTGCCTTGCTCCTCTGATTAACAAAGGTTTACGATCTTTGCTTTTTTTCCAATCTTTGAGGTGGTTGTAAAGGTCTCTTTTCATAAGAACACCCTCCTTTTACCCTGTTATACAGAAAAATGTGATCAAAATCACGCTTTTTTATGAAAAAGCGTGATTTTGATCACATATTTTGCTAAAAAAACGTGATCTTGATCACGGTTATATTATTTAAACTGTGCGCTTCCTTATGTTAAGTGTCTCTCAATGAGAGGTTTAAATGAGATTATTTTGATCGCGAATGGCTCAAAGTTGACTCTTCACCATCCAGCAGACCTGCTCGTGGTGGCGCAGCTGCTGAATAAGAAGGTCGGCAGTCCCTTCGTCGCCTTGAGCTTGACACTCTTTAATGTGATGCCGAAGGATGTCACACATACGCTGATGGTCGCTCAAGAGGGTCTGGAGCATCGCTTCAGCGCTCATCGGCTCTTCGCTCTCAGTTAAGGTGGCGAGTCCGATGAATTCACGCATGGAGCCGGGCGCGCGGCCATCTAGCATGCGGATACGCTCTGCGATCTCATCAACGAAGCCGGCAAGCGCTTCATACTGCTCTTCGAGCATTTTATGGAGCGAATAGAAGTTCGGATCGGTGATATTCCAGTGGAAGTTTTGGGTCTTTACATAGAGGAGATAGCTGTTAGCTAGGTCCTCGTCGAGAAGAGTCTTGATTTTATTTTTAGCTTCAATTTTTATACTCATGTTTGTATTCCTACTGAATTTTGCAAAACCTTTAGGCAGGCAGGGAGAAAGAGTGGTAGGTCAGGTGGCCGTTGTGCTGAGACAAAATGTCGATCGACCACGACTGGAGCCTCTTCATAGAGAGCGCCGGCGTTGATGAGATCATCTTTGATGGCGGGAACAGCTGTGCAGCGAACGCCTCTCATTACCTTAGCAGAGATTGGCACCCAGCCAGCGTGGCAGATGAAAGCTAGCAATTTTCCCTCATCGGCAAAATGTTTCGTAATGGCTAGTACCTTAGGATCACGGCGCAACTTATCAGGCGCCCAGCCGCCCGGAATCAAAAGACCGCAGAACTCCGTCGGATCAATCTCCTCAAAGGAGCATTCAGCTCGGTAGGGGTAGCCATGTTTTCCTTTATAGACCTCACCATTTACAGGACCTGCAACTACGGTTCGATACCCCGCTTCTTGGAAACGGATGAGGGGATAGAGCAGTTCGAGATCCTCAAAAACCTCATGAATGAAAAGTAG
>JAJFMK010000205.1 GCA_021772215.1 Chlamydiota bacterium
ATCTATTCCGAGAGCTAATTTTTAATGATGGTTTGTTTAGAGGAACTTGTCTCAGCCTGCTCCATCAACAGTAAGGTTAGTATATATGTTAGGAAAGTTTACAACAAGAGGCGCCTTATATCCCTCCCCTGAACGGAAGGGGTTTACGGCGTCGGTGATAAAGAAAAAAAGGAGGTCGACTTCCTCGTCTGCAAAAACCAAAAGCCTTGGTTTTTAGTCGAGGTCAAGAATGGCTCTTCCTCTATGAGCTCCTCACTGGAATATTTCCAGAAACAGACCGAAGCAACACACGCCTTTCAAGTTGTACTCAATGCCCCATATGAACAGATAAACTGCTTCGACTACCAAAAACCTATTATTGCCCCTGCCAAAACTTTTCTCTCTCAACTGGCATGAAGAACCACTGAATATTTAAGGCGCAGCCAATGTTTCGATGATTTTGCGAATTCGCATCTTGTTGACAGTAGGGAACTTCCAAAATTTTGGATCGATTACTTGCTGAGCTTCCCAGAGCGAGAACAAAAGAGATTTACTTGATTTTCAAAAAAAAAGAGGTTAGTACAACTTATTTTTTTTCAAGATCTTTACAAAATTCACTTACACCTACCTAGCTAGTAACACTTGGCTTCTATAAAAAACTCTTTAGTAAATATTTCATTCCTCTTACAATAATTTTTCAAATCCAGGAGGTCATACATTGGTCAATCTTAACTCATACGACAGATCACATCGCACTAACAGAGAAATCGAAACAGCCAACGTAAAAGAAACACCCCTGCTAAGGAGCCTCTTTAAGGGCTGCCTTGCACTGTCTGCCACAGCTCTTGCTAGTTGGATGTTGCCAGGTAGGATTTCTAAAAGCGATGTCGCTTCGTTGTATCCAGCTGATAGGCTCGGTAATGTTTTGGCTAACGTTGGTCTTATCTCTTTAACAAGTGCGGCTTTAGGACAAGACCCGGCCACCCTCGTTGCTGGACTCTCATTTGTTCAGGGCGCTTTTGCTTCTCCTATAGGGGATCAGAGAAGAGCGGGAGTGATCGATGTGCTTAATCCCGTACCTGATCAACATGCGCAGCCAGATGTCCCCTATTCATTTGATCTTCCGTCTAATATTTTCAATCCCTCTTCAGGAGATAATCCTAGTTTAACGATTCAGCTAGCCGGAGGACAGCCATTGCCAAGTTGGTTAAATGTTGATTTTCAATACGAACTTATAAGCTCCTTTACAACACCTACCACAAAAGCAGTCTACTCAGACGGAAACTATGTCTATATCGCTACTGGGGCCAATGGCTTCAAAGTGATCGATGTGAATAACCCCTTCACCCCGACTCTAGCTGGTTCTTTGACTACAACGAATGCCCGTGACATAGACGTGGTAGGAGGCATTGCCTATCTAGCCGATTACAATGGTGGCTTAAGAGTCATCGATGTGAGCAATCCCACCTCTCCAACACTTTTAGGGTCTACTGTTTTTGCCAATGCCGACATCATCGACGTCGAAGGTCGATACGCTTACGTATTAGATCGCACAAATATGAGATTATTAATCCTTGACGTACTCAACCCCAATTCTCCATCAGTTGTAGGAAGCTTTGTTTTCGGTTATATTCCCGAGGGCGTCTTTGTGAGAGGAAATTATGCTTATGTCACATCAGCGCAGACAACTTCCTGTGGCTATTTAGACATTTGCGAGGAAAGCGCACTGTCCGTCATTGATGTTACTAATCCCGCCTCCCCTTCCCGGATAGGACTTTTGGATAATATTCAACCTGGCTTATCAACGGATATTTACGTAAGCGGAAATTATGCTTTCGTAACCTACTATGACTCTAAAAGTAACGATCCTGCTGGTGGTTTCAGAGTTTTCGATGTGAGTAACCCTATCTCCCCGTCACTACGGACTGATGAGATTTATGGTGATTCAACAGCTATTTTTGTGGCTAATGATGTTGCCATTATAGCTACCGGTCTCTCAGGAATAAGAGGCTACGATGTATCAAATCCAACCTCTCCTTTTCTTTTAAGCTCTATAGATACAGCTAATGCTTTAGATATTCATGCATTTAATAACTATATCTTTGTTGCAGATAATAATAGTGGATTAAGAATTCTTCGAGCTGTGCCTACTGGGTTATTTGGAACACCAACCCCTGCCGATATTGGACTGCTTGATATTGAAGTTCTTGCCGAAGATCACCTTGGAAACAGTGGAACCGATACATTTTCCATACAGATTGGAGGCCCTTTCTTAAACATCCCCTTAGTAGATCAATCAACATACATTAACAATCTTTTCGGCTATTCCTTCGATCCTAACTCTTTTGAACATTCTGCAGGGTCCCCATTAAACTATACTTCAGGAGTTCTCCCTTCTTGGCTTAACTTTAATGGAGATTCTGGGTCGCGCACATTTTCTGGAACGGCCGCTTCTGGTGACCAAGGCGTCTATACGATACTGGTAACTGCCGAAGACCCAGGAGGATTAATTGCTTCAGACACGTTTGATTTGACAGTTCCCAATAGAAATCCCTTTGTTGCCAATCCCCTACTAGATCAGTCAGTAGCCGTTGGGGAGCTTTTAAGTTTGGTCATACCCACTAACACCTTTGCTGATCAAGATAGCGATAGTGTAACAGCCGCTCTTCAGAGCGGCCCGGGTTGGCTTAGTTTTGACTCTGGTCAAGAGCGTCTATTTGGGACACCCTCTTCTGGAACTCAAGGATCCTCAAATGTTGTGATTAGAGGAAGTGACTCTTACGGCGGGCAGATGACAGATACATTTAGTCTGACAGTGACAAACAGAAATCCCTATCAAAATCTTCTGATCAGCGATAAAGCTGCCACAGTAGCAGACTTCTTTTTCTATGCCTTTGATTTCGCCACATTCTTAGATGACGATGGGGACTCACTTAGCTATATAGCCACCCGTACGGGAGGAGGATCTCTTCCCAGCTGGTTAAGTTTTAGCTCGGCAACCAGAGCCTTTTCTGGAACTCCCGCCTCGGGTGACCAAGGAGTCACGGCAATTGACCTACAGGCCTCTGATGCCTATGGAGGATCTGTTGTTGGAAACTTTAATATTGAAGTGACCAATAGAGACCCCTTTGTGCAAAATCCCATTCCTGACCAAGCCGCTAATATCTCTGTCCCTTTTAGTTTCCCTTTTGCAAGTGATACCTTCGCTGATTCAGATGGTGATGGATTGACCTACTCTGCTACGCCACTACCTACCTGGCTCTCCTTCACAGCCGGTACACGCACCTTTTCCGGCACACCTCAGCCGGGAGATCGCGGAATCAACCCTATCGAAGTGAGAGCGCAAGATAGCTATGGAGGAAGCGTCGTTGATCTCTTTGAGGTTCAGGTCGCTAACCAGCATCCAACTTTTGAAAATGCGATCCCAAACCAGGTGGCGCCGCATGGCCAGCCCTTTAACTTCACCTTTGCTGCCAACACCTTTGATGACGGCGACGGCGATATCCTCACCTACTCTGCTAGGCTTGATGAAGGAGGAGCGCTTCCCTCTTGGCTGAATTTAACCTCTGCTACACGAACATTCGATGGAACCCCCGGATTTAATGATCGTGGCGTCAAAAACATTGAAGTTGTGGCAGACGACGGCTTTGGCGGGAGCGCCGTTGCCCCCTTTAGCATTGATGTACCCAACTTTTTCCCTGTTTTACAAAGTAGCATAGCCAATCAAACGATCTCAGTCGGGAATATGCTCAATTTAACAGTTCCTGCGAATACTTTTACCGACGAAGATGGCGATACCATCGCCTACTCTGTGACTCAAACAGCAAGCGCTCCTCTGCCCTCTTGGCTACTCTTTACAACAGGAACGAGAATACTAAGCGGAACACCCCTGGCCGGTGACCAAGCGACGTATGACTTGGAACTTCATGCTGAAGATGGCTTTGGAGGATCTGGCCTAACGACTTTTCATGTCGATGTTCCCAACCGCGCTCCAACGGTCGCGCAGGGCATAAGTGACCAAAACGCCAACCTTGGAGAGCTTTTTGACTTCACCTTTGCTGCCGGAACCTTTAACGATGGTGACGCAGATAATTTAAGCTACAGTGCTGACTCGCTCCCTGGATGGCTTAGTTTCGACGGAGCAAACCGTCGTTTCTTTGGGACGCCAAGCGTCTTAGACTTTGGCAACTATCCAATTGAGGTTACAGCAGATGATAACTTTGGAGGGATTGTCAATACGACATTTACCATCAACGCAACAAACCGCAATCCTGAAGTAACAAATGCGATCCCTAACCAGTCGATCAATGTCGGCGACAGCTGGAACTTTGCCTTTGCCTCAAACACCTTCACAGAACCAGATGGCGATGTGATGACCTATAGCGCCACAAAACCGGCCTGGATTAATTTTAACGCGCCAACTAGAACCTTTTCCGGAACGCCAGTTTCTGGTCAACAGGGAGTAAAGTACTTACGCGTCGATGCCCAGGATTCGCTTGGAGGGGTGAGCCAAGCTCCTTTCAACCTCACCGTGATGAACAGAGTTCCCGTTTTTACAGGAAGACTCGACAACCAAAACGCCTTCGTCAGCAATCCGTTTTTATTCACGATTAACCCAAGCGATTTCCAGGATGGCGATGGCGATGCGCTGTCGTTTAGTGCCACTTTGACAGGAGGGAACCCCTTGCCGGGTTGGCTTAGCTTCGACCCCGGAAGCTACACCTTCACCGGCAGTCCAAATAACGATGATAAAGGCACTTTTTTCGTGAGCGTTGCGGCTACTGATCCCTTTGAGAGCCAAGCCTCTGCCACGTTTGGTATTGCCGTCTCCAGTAACACCGCCAATAACCCTCCCCTCGTCGCCCTTAAGCAGCCCGACCAGACAACCTCTGCAGGCGAGAGCTTCAGCTACACAGTGCCGGTGGGCGCCTTTGTCGACCCAGACGGTAATACCCTGACCTATTCTGCGACATTA
>JAJFMK010000206.1 GCA_021772215.1 Chlamydiota bacterium
TATGTTAGGAAAGTTTACAACAAGAGGCGCCTTATATCCCTCCCCTGAACGGAAGGGTTTTACGGCGTCGGTGATAAATAATCAATGGAAAATACTGAAAGTCTCGCCGTGTGAAACTTATCATATAGATGAAGATGGCCCTGCTTATTCATTCAGGTTTGATCGAGTTCTAAAATACCACGCTCCAGGACTTGCTCCAGTACAGGATAAGACAGGAGGGTATCACATTGATCCCGAAGGAAATCCTGCGTATTTGGATCGATTTATTAGAACATTTGGATTTTACAATAATCTTGCTTCAGTTGAAGGAGTGTCAGGTTTCTTTCATATCGACTCTTCGGGGAACGAAGTATATGCAAAAAGGTATGCTTGGTGTGGAAATTTCCAAGAAGAAAAGTGCGCTGTCAGAGATTTTGAAGGTAATTTTTTTCATATCGACCTGTTCGGAAGAGAACTTTATGACAACAAATATTCCTATGTGGGCGATTTCCGTGACGGAGTAGCTGTGGTTCAAAATAGTGGCGGGAATCACACGCATATTGATGAAAATGGAGATAGTCTCCACGGAATCTGGTTTGATGATCTAGATGTTTTTCATAAAGGATTTGCAAGGGCTCGAGATGAGAATGGCTGGTTCCACATAGACCAAAATGGAAGGGAAGTATATCCGCAAAGATATCGAGATGTAGAGCCGTTTTACAATGGTATAGCTAGGGTTGAAGATCGATATGGGGCGAAGCTTTTGATCAATGAGGTCGGCAAGAAAATAAAGACTCTAAGAGGACCTCGAGAGGATCCATTTCACATCGCTTCAGCTGAGCTCGTCTCCTATTGGAGATTTTTCACCTTACAGAGCGCTATTCATTTTGGGTTGTTCGACTCTCTTCCCTGTTCGTTCTCCTGTTTAGAAAATCAGATAGATCTTCCCAGCCCTTCTTTGAAAAAACTTCTAAAAGGACTACATGAGATGGGAATGGTAACAAAAGGGGAGGGTGATAAATGGGTACCGACAGATGTGGGATGCTATTTTTCCGGTTCACACCCCTGCTCATTGAAAGAGTCCGCTATACTCTGGAGTGGCGAACATTTCGATTCATGGAGGGGTTTAAAAGAGAGTTTAAAAGAAGAGAGTTCCTCTTTTCATAAACAGCATGGAAAAAACTGGTTTGAGTGGATCAACGAGGAGCCCAATCAGGTAGAGCAGTACCACGATGCCATTGCTGTATATGCAAGAAGAGATTATGAGGACTTTCTCAATGTAGTAGATCTATCACAGCACAAAAATTTAATTGACTTTGGCGGAGGGGTTGGAGAGTTGGTGACAATGATCCTAGAGAAATACCCCCACATCAATGGCCAGATTTTTGACCTGGCTGAGGTGATCGACCAGATCACAATTCCCGACCATCTCGCTGGAAGACTAAAGGGAGTTTCCGGCAGTTTTTTCTCTTCTATACCAAAAATTGAAGTGGATGGCGTGATTCTTAGCCGCGTCCTTCACGATTGGTCGGATGAGGAGGCGTCAACGATCTTAAATAACATTAAACGAAGTGTTGAACATAACCTCGGCTGCACCTTCTATATTGTAGAGAAGATGCTCCATGAAGATGACCCTAGCGGCGGACTTCTTGATCTCAATATGTTAGTAATGACGGGCGGAAAAGAGAGAACAAGAGAAGAATTTGAGCACATTTTAAACAGCTGCCAGCTCGAAATTGAAGCCATTCTTCCTATGACAAATGTCGCCACAGTTTTCAAAGCGAGGATGAAATAGGGTGACAGCGGCTACAGGAGTCTCAGGCTTAACTGATCAAGGGCAGCTTACTGAGGGAACGCAAGGTATACCCTCAAGCCTTCTTTCGACATTGCAAAGAGTTTTGCCTCTAGATTCAGGCATAACTCTTCTTGTTAGACACGCCCATAGAAATGACATTCCAAAAGAGGGTGTGGACAATGTCTTGCTTACTGATGAGGGAAAAAGTGCCGCAGCAGCCCTTGGCGAGCTACTTCATTCTCGACACCCGTATGCGTTGATAAGCAGCACTAAGGAGCGATGTTTTGAAACTCTTGTAGAGCTTTGCCGTGGAGCTGGGTGGGATAATTCCAAGATTGAAAGAGATGGGTTCTATGCCCCTTCAGGGCCCTTTATGATAGATTTGGACCTCGCTACAGAGCAATTTTCGAAATTGGGAGGTCTGGGTCTCTTTAATGCACAAATTGCTAATCAGGGCCCCGTTCCAGGGATGAGGGATACTAAAGAAGGAATTAAAGAACTCTTTCAAAAGATTTTCTCAAACCCGCCAGGGAAAGGCGAGATATCGGTCATCACAACTCACGATGCGGTCACAACTGTTATTTTAGGCTATCTCTTTGATTGCACATTTAGCGATCAAAATTGGCCTGCCTTTCTTGATGGAGCTCTTTTTTGGGAAGAGGCGATTTATTATAAGGTAGCTTGGCGAGGTGAGGTAAGAGAGTTTCCCAAAACTTTTTAACCAAGCCTTCGGTTCAGCTCATCCCAAGTTAGCTCCAATTTCCTATCTTGATGGTAAAGTATAAGCGAATCATTGGAATATTCGATAAAGATGCCTTCTAAAAAATGCGGCATGAATTTGCCTGGCTGATCGTTCGAGAAAAGAAACGAGGAGATAAGACAGATTATAAAATCGTGGGAAACCATAATCCGCCTTTCCCCCTTGGATTTTTGAATATAATCAAAAAACAGTCGGGTTCCATTCTGGATGGATCTCATTCCTGGAATATCCTCTTTCTTTACCATCATCTCAGCAATTTCATCTAACTTTTTCGATAAAAAAATGGGTCCTGCTAATTCAGGGTTTTCTGTGAATGGCCCCGGATCACCAAGAACAGCAGTTTCAACTACTTTCATATCAGCTCCAGCGCCTTGAATGAGTGCATTTGACGTGCTTACACACCTTGAAATAGGGCTTGAATGAATCTCTATTGGCACCAACTCCTTGATTGTTCTTCCAAGCGCCACTGCGGTTTTTCTTCCCCGTTCTGTGAGCTCTACATCCAAGTCAAACTTACCCCGTTCACCCACTCCTTTTTCACCATGCCTCATGAGGTAGATAATTTTATTTCCACGAGCGTTTGCTTCACTAAACCTCTCAGAAATTGGGGGCATTTTGACAAATGTTACATCTAAGATTCTCTCATCATTTGTAAATACGATTGGAGCATGAGAATTAAAGTATCCAATAAGCACATTTTGATCTGTTTCCATGTAGTAATCTCTGATGTTACCCTCTTCTGGTAAAGTTCCAGAAGGTGCTAGTTCTCTCACAGAGGAACCGCGAATAGCTACTTGCACAATTAATTTCTTTTCATCACATAGAACAGATACTCTTCCTTCTGGATCATCCCAAGTTTTAACAATTTTTGGCCCTGTCACTGTAGTCATAACTTACCTAAATATTATTTTACGCCGGAATTAGAATATTTTCTTGCACGCTTTCATTTAAATGAAAAGAGTACTGATTTATCAGTCGATGCATTCCTTCAGTGATGCTTACCGCTGTTTGCCAGTTCAACAATTTTAACGCTCGGTTCGTATCACCACAAAACTTTGAGACATCAAAGGATCGGGGGGTCCCTTCAATAATTTCAATATCGTGAACGCTGGCTTCTCTGGCAATTTGTGCTACCTCGCCTAAACTTGAAGCTTTTCCCGATGTATAGTGAATAGGGGGCATCTGTAGTCCCTGAACCATGCATGTAATAAGAGGAATAAGTCCATGGATGACGTCATCTAAGTAGGTGAAATCAAAGAGATTTTCATGCCCTTCTACCCTTATTGTAGATCCAATGGCAGCTGCTCTACAAAACGCGGGGATGACTCGATCTTCATGATCCATCACGCTACCAAATACATTTGAAAAACGCACGATAGAAGTGTGGATTCCACCCTTTCTGGCATTTTCTACAATTTGCTCAGCCTTAATCTTAGATTCTCCATAAATATTAACAGGGCTAAACGGGGCCGATTCACTGACAGGGAGGGATTCTTGCTGCCCATAAACTTCCCTGCTACTGGCGTAGATAATCCACGGTTTTTTTTTCGAATTTTGAGCCGTATCAACGACATTTTGAGTTCCGTTGACATTTGCTTCCCAACATTTTTTAGGGTATCTCTCCCCAAAAATCACTCTAGAAACCCCTGCAAGGTGAACGATTCCATCAACTTGACAGACCTTTTCATACAGCCCGTTTTCATCTAGGATATCACCATAGTCAGAATCGACAATATCACAATTTATATCGTGTCCAAGAACATCAACTCCAAGTTCGATAAGTTTCCTCTTGAGCGATGAACCGATCAGTCCTTTGCAACCAGTAATTAAAATTTTCACAAGCCTCTCCAAGAGCTTTAGTAATTAAGAGATAAAAGAAAAAATTGCAATTGTCCTCAAACTGTTCTTTTTCAAAGGCTACATTCTCAACCATGATTCTAGAACGAGCAGGTTTAAAATGGGTCTACTCACATCGACCTTGTAAGAGAGGTGACTTAAGATAAGGTGATTTATCCCTTGCATATCGAACCAACCTGATTTTTCGAGCTCTCCATTCAACATCCGGTGGGTCATCCAGTCTCTAAGGGTAGTTCTAAACCAATTGCTGATAGGCATTCCGAAGCCCTGTTTTTTTCTTTTTGTAATTGTACTTGGAAGGGATGAGCGCATAGCATTTTTTAGTATCTGCTTTCCAGATGATCTCTTCCCAACCAAATTTTGCAATGAACATCCTAAAGCAAAGCTTGTGATTTCAGGGGTAAGAAAAGGCGCTCTCACTTCAAGACCTACGCTCATAGATGCTCTATCAATTTTAGTTAAGATATCATAAGGCAGATAGGTGTGAATATCGACTAACGAACGGAGCCGAATTGAGTCAGAAAATCCATTCGATTGTGAATAGTGATTGCTGATAATGTCTTGATAGCTATTTAGCTCAACTTTATAGCTTGGATTAGTGATTAAATCCTTAACTTCTTGTGTCATAGCAGAGAAAACTGATAGGTAGTCTTTATTATTACCACTAAAAGCGTAGCGCTCATAACCATGAAAAAATTCATCCGCTCCATCACCTGATAGCACGACATCGACTTTTTCTTTAGCTAGCTTTGCTAAGCAGTGAGTTGGGAACATTGATTCATCAGCAAACGGCTCTCCAAAAACCTTAACAAGAAAGTCAAAGTTATCCACAAAAAATGATGGAGTACAAGATACTATGTGATGATCTAAATTTAAAGATGATGCAACTTTATTAAAGTAAGTAGACTCTGAGTGAGAGCCTTCGTCCCAGTCTGCTGAAAATAGAGTAAGATCAGAACTGTGCTTTGATGCTAATACTGCAACGGAAGAGGAATCTAATCCTCCACTTAAGAAAATTCCGACCGGCCTATCACTGACTAAGCAACTGTGAACGCTTTGATTTAATAGGCTGAAGAGTTCTGCATCTGTTCTTTCTTGGCGTTGTAATAAGGCCGCTTTTTCATGTACAGAGGGAAACAGGTTCTTTTGAACTAGTTTGGAATCTTTCCAAGTAAGAAGATTGCCAGGAGCCAATTTACTCACATTTTTCCACCCTGTTCCAATCCCCGGAATATAACTGTGAGTAAGAAATTGATCGATATCTGTGAGTGATTTGTCCCAGGTTATACCTGGCCACGCTTTTAATGCGTCTATCTCAGAAGCAAAAAACATGGAACCATTACTAGCAGCGTAATATAGCGGCTTTTCTCCCCAACGATCACGGCCAAGCAAAAGAGATTGCTCATGATCATTCCAGATTGCAAAGGCAAACATACCTGAAAGTTGGTTGATGATCTCTTCTCCATATTCTACGTATGCATGAAGAAAAATTTCAGTATCGGATTCTGTGCTAAATAGATGTCCCTTTTGAATAAGCTTAGCTTTTAGTTGGCTGGAGTTATAAAGTTCTCCATTAAAAACAATAGTAGATCCCAGGTAGGACATCGGCTGCTTCCCATTTTTTGGGTCTCTTATCGCCAGTCGTGTTACTCCGAGCCCAACACCTTTATAAATATATTGTCCCTCATCATCCGGTCCTCGATGACGCAGCCTTGAGCAGGCATTTTCTAAGGCTTGCGAGATTTCATCACGGCTTAAGGTTGAACCACTATATCCTGTTATTCCACACATACTCTTTGACTCATGAATGTAAATGTTGAGCGAGAGTTATTCGATCAAGCTCTTTATAGGGACGCTTCTTATATCGTATGTACTCTAAGTCATCAAATTGGCTTTTTTTATCATGATTATGAACATTTCCTTCATGTAGTCGGTATACGTAGATTGGCTTTTGAATAAAGCAGACATGTTTTGGATCTCCAAGTAGCTCTAACATCGGGAAAATATACGCACTATCTCCGGAAGCTCGAAAAAAATGGCCGGACGACCTTAAAAAATCAGTTTGATCAATGTAATCCCATAACCATTTTCTAAAAGTTTTCATATGAAAGCACCTGAAGCCATCTCTACGAAATGACTTTTCCTTCCAAACCTCTTCGGGATACTCTGTATTTACATTTTTTTTATCTCTGAAATAACTCGTCTGGTTGTCTTGGTATGGGAGGAAATCAACAAGTGTATTTCCATAAGTCATAGCAATATTCGGATCACAATAGGCGGATGCTACTGTTTGAATGGCGTGTGGAAGAAGGTAATCATCAGCATCTAATAAGCATATAATTGTGTTTGGTGAGGTGATTCTTCGGATTCCTTCTGCAATAGCTCCAATTTGATAGTGTCTGTTTTTTAGAAATAGCACCTCTCCATCTACTCTCTCCAAAATTTTTTCTAGTTCTGCCCTTTGATCAGCTGAATACTCGGAAGCATCATCGATATAATATGTCGTGATCGCATAACTGCCTACTTGAGCTTCAATTGATTCAACACAGTCATTTGCGAAAGGAAGCGCGTTTCGTCCCGTTATTACTAAAGTAAAGTCTCTGTTAAAATTTGTGCTCATCGAGATGATATAATTGGTGATAAAAATTTCAATGCTATACTCTGGCCATATGGTACATAGAAGTTACTCAGAAAATTCCAAATTTTGTCAACTAATTTTTAGATCGCTTATAAAGAAAAAATGGGGTGTCCTTTCCATCATCTTTCTAGGTTTTTGCTGGTCGCTTCGCGAAATTTTTACTCCCTACCTGATTAAGTATCTCGTCGATAGTTTCGAAGAGGGGCGAATCGTACAAGGTGATGCGCAACCATTTGTGACTAAGTTCTTGCTTTTAGTAACTGGGTTATGGGTTGTTATGGAGCTTTGCATGCGACTTCAGGGAGCTATGTTATTGCGGATTCTTCCCTCAATCCGTGTCTATGTAAGGGAGAGATTACTTGAAAAAATCAAGCAGTACCCTATGGATTTTTTCTCCAAAACAGCTATAGGGAGTCTCTCTGAGAAGATTACTAGTTTTTCAAATGGTTTTGAAACCTTGTTGCAAATATCATTAGTTACTTTTATTCCAATTATCTCATTGCTATCAATCTCTTTAGTGATTCTCTGGAACATGGATCTACTTCTCGGGACAATTTTCTCTACATGGATGTTTATTCATTTTTTCATAACCTTTAAAATGTTAAGAAAGTCTCTTTCCAAAACTCAAGGGTATGCGACTTCAAGGTCTATCCTCTACGGGAAAATCATTGATATCCTTGTAAATATTCGTATTGTCCAATCCTTTGGAAGAGAAAATTTTGAAAAGGATTATATTGGCCCATATGTGCAAGAGGAACTCGCTGCAGGGCAGGGCGCTTCGAAGTATCTTGAAAGGATTAGGCTAGCGTTGGGTACATCAGGGATTGTGGTTCTAGTATCCGCTTTAGGAGTCAGTTTTTATGAATGGGACAGAGGTGC
>JAJFMK010000207.1 GCA_021772215.1 Chlamydiota bacterium
TTTGGTACAGAAAACCCACCCAAAAACTGTTTCCCTTTGAAAGCTTGCACACGGATAATTTTATTTGCTGCCACTTCTAAAGGCTGTTCATAACCCTCGTTTAAAGAAAGTGTTTGTGATCCTTTACTATAATGTTTGAAATAGTACGGGTTAAGCAGCAACCCTCGCTTCTTATACCACGCATAAGCTACGCCTCCTAACGCTGCGCAGGGGCCTGCAATGCTCAATGCAAGCTCCTCATAAGAAGTTCCTTGCACACTTAGGTTAAACGCAGCTTCCGTATTTTCTATCCCATCGTTTGCCACAACTTGAAGAGGAATGCTTTTATCGGTAAAGCTTCCCGTGTCCCCTCTTCCCGGTTTCCCACTAAAGGTGCGGGTTTGTGGGTCAAAACCTAGCCAATTTGGCAGCGGCCTCCCCCCAAGTTTTTGAGCTTGATAAGTTAAGGTGTCACCATTAGGGTCGTCAAATGTCGAATCAGGAACTGTAAATTTAAACGATTGACCCACTTGAGCCACCTGACTGGAGATTTGATTCGCAACAATAGGAGGTAAGTTTTGACTATCCTCAATAATTAACGTAAATGTATCCAGCTCAACCCCCCCCCGACCATCCTCTGCAGTAACTGTAACACGTATAGCCTCAGCAACTTGAGGAACTCCATTAAATATTTGTTCATCACCGTCAAAAGTTAACCATGAAGGGAGGGGACTGCCTCCCTCCAAAACTGCGCGATATGTCAATGGATCATCATCTGGATCTGTAAAGGTCAACGGATTTAGGGTATATTGGAAGAGGAGATTTGTTTTTGCGGTTTGGTCGGGTATTTCCGTTGTAAGCTGAGGCGGACGGTTGCCAGATGTAATATCAGAAACCGTTAACCCAAAAATTGTTGAAGATAGGCCCTCATAAGGATCTTGCGCTTGAAGCTCAACAAACAGCACTCCCTTGTCTCCCTCTTCAGGGGTTCCAACAAACGACTTCAACTCACTATCAAAAACTAGCCAATTTGGAAGGGGATCTCCATCACTTTGCTCTGCCATGTAAGTTATCGCATGTCCATCAGGATCAATAAAAGTGTCCGATTCAAGGGTAAAAAGAAAAGGATTGTCAACGAAAGCTTGCTGATTACCAATGGGTCGGTTTAACTGCGGAGCGTGATTGGGGAAAAAGTTTAAAAGAGTGCTAGCACGACCTTGATAAGGGTCCTCAGCTGTTACAGTAAGAGGAATAGGTCCATCCTCTTCCACTGGAACAATGCCAGAAAGTGTCGTAGTTATCGTATCAAATGCCATCCAGTCGGCTAAACCTTCCACATGATAGGTCAATTGATCTCCATCCGGGTCCAAAAATCCATTCGGATCCCAAGCAATACTAAATTCAGTTCCCTCATTTACCCACTCTTCTCTAGGAAAACTTACTTTGACGGGATTGCGGTTCTGCACAGTAACGGAGAAGTCTGTCTCACCAATACCACCGTAGCCATCATCAACATTAACAGTAATCAAAGAGACGCCTTGGTCACCGGTCTGAGAAACTCCATTAAAAACAAGGGTAGCATTGTTAAAATGGAGCCAGCTAGGTAAACCGGTCGAGCTATAAGATAGCGGGTCACCTTCTGGATCTACAAATGTATCGCTAGAAACTGTGTACTCGACATGCTGACCGACTTGAGTCTCTTGATCGGTTAATGGAATTTGTAAAACCGGAGCACTGTTGTCTATATTCAAACGAAAATCTGTATTTACCTGGCCTCCATGCAAGTCATCTGCAATCAGTTCGATGTTAAGTACACCTCTGCTGGCAACCGGTGGAATTCCAGAGTAGAGCCGCGAGGAACCTGTAAATGAAAGCCAATTCGGCAATGCGTCGCCATTGACAAGCTGAGAGGTATAGATTAGAAGGTCATTGTCAATATCAAAAAAGGTATTTGGGCTAAAGCTGAATGCAAAAGCAATATCTGCATTAGCAGCTTGATCAGGAACGGAGTTTAATAAAATTGGGTTGGTATTAGGAACTGTGATTTGAAAATCTTCTTCGACATCCCCTCCAAAACCATCTGAAACTGAGAGGGCAATATCGTAAACATCGCGATTAAATCCAAAGGGAAAGCCTGAAAAAGCTCGCGCTGTTCCATTAAACAAAAGCCAGCCTGGCAGTGGAAATCCGTTTTGCAGTTTAGCAGAGAAGTGAAGAGAGTCTCCATCGGGATCGGCAAAAGCACTGCTTGGAAAGTCAGCAAAAAAATCCTCACCAACTTGAGCAACTAAATCTCCTAGGCCACTACTACCAACAGGAGTCTTATTGATAACTGTGAGAGCAAAACTATTGCGTGCCTCGCCTCCAAAGCCGTCAGAAGCAATGATATCGATGGGAACGACCCCCTGATGACCCGATAGAGGAGCTCCAAAAAGAGAAAACAGCTCACTATCAAAAGTCAACCATCCAGGTAGAGGCTCACCATCAGTCTGTTTCGCAGAAAAATCGAGGACATCTCCGTCTTCATCAAGAAAAATGGAAGAATCAAAGTTAATCTCCGTGAAAAGTCCTATCTCAGTATTTTGATCAGCAATAGGTAAAAAAGGGATAGGATCTATATTTTCGACAGTCAATTTGAAGATATCAAAGGCAGATTCACCTAATGGATTATGCGCTGATATTTTAATCGGATAATGACCTTGGTCACCTGAATAAGGGGTACCAAAAAATAACAGTTCCTCTGGAATAAAACTAAGCCAGCTCGGTAGCTCATCTCCATTATCTAAGCTAGCAGTATGCGTTAAAGTTTGATTGTTCAATTCCGAAAACGTTTTCGAGTCGACATTAAACTGATAGAAGGCATTCACTGCTACCGATTGATCCGGGATCGGATCTGTAACAAAAACATTCCCAACAAAAATGCGAAAGGTTTCTGTCGCCTGTAATCCTGAAGAATCCGTGGCCGTAACAGCAACCGTTGTGACTCCCTCATCGTTTTGGGAAGGAACACCCAATAGACTCCACATGCCCGTTTCAACAATAGAAATCCCATCATAATAATTGCTAGTTAAAAAAAACTGGTCGCCAAATAGATGAAAGCGATCAAGTGATGAGTACCGCATGGAATTTCTGACAAAAGGTGATAGAGGGTTTGCCACATTGACTGCTAACAAATCATAGCTTTCCAAAATGTAGGCATATTCCCCAGAAACCGCAACATCTCTGACGTAACTTGAAGGAGGTCGCATTGTGGTAACGATTGCTGGATTGGAAGGGATTGTTACATCTACAATTCTAAATCCTTCTTCTGAATCAGCAACGTAAACGGTTGTCCCCGAAACTTCAATTCCTTGTGAGTGAAATTGTGTGAATTCTCCAATTAAAAAGGGGGTGCTTGGATTTGACACATCGATAACTTTAGGGCCTTTGGTACCATCTGCAACAAATGCTCTATTTCCCTCCACAACAACACCTAAAGTGCTCCCAGTTGTATCCAGTGATCCCAACAAAATAGGGTTAGAAAGATCGGAAACATCTACAACATCAATACCGAGATTACTTATAGCAACATAGGCGATGTTCCCCTGTATAGAAACCCCACGTGCTGTTGAGCCTAAATCAAATAAACCTAGTGTAAATGGCAAAGTAGGGCTGCTCACATCTACAATCCATAAACCATCGGCATGATTTGCAATGTATGCAACATCGCCCTGTATAGCGACTTCATTGGCATAATTGGACGTGGCGAGTTGGCCAACTACTAAGGGGGAAGACGAGTTTGAAATGTCAATAATTTTTAACCCATCTTGATTTGCTGCAACATAGGCATAATTTCCTTCGACAGTGACATCAAGGGCTTTTCCTGCATCTGCTGCTCCCAAAAGGAGTGGAACTGCTGGATTGGAGATATCTGCAACATACAATTTCTCATTAGTCTGTGAAACTAAATAGCAAAGATCGCCCTGAACAGCTACGTCAAAAATCGGACCCTCACTGGTTAAGACTCCCACCATCTCAAGAGAAAAAGGGTTGGAAACGTCCAAAATCCTCAACCCATTATGTGAATCTGCCAAAAAAATCAAATTATCTACTAAATCTATCCCACGAACATCTCCGGTTACTTCACGATCCAAAATCCTCGGACTAGAAAGGTCTGACATATCTACAACAGAAAAGCCCTCGTTACGATCTGCAACGTAGAGTAAGTTATCTCTAACCAAAAGTCGATTGGAGTAAAAAGAGGGGGGCGCCGAGAAGCTACCAACAACATACCCGGTAGACGGAAAGGTTACATCTACAACTTTGGGTCCCCTTTTACCATCAGCAATATAAACAAAATTTTCAGAAACAGTTAGATCTCGTCCATCGGATATTCCTGACACAGTCCGAATATTAACGGGGTTTGCTGCGTCCGAAACATCAACAATATATAATGCAGTTGATATTAACAGATAAGCATAGTCGCCTTGCACCTTTATCGATATAGGGGAACTTAAACCTAAACTTCCCACTAGCAAAGGATTGACTGGATCAGCTAAGTTTACGATCATCAGTCCTTTATAGTAGTCAGCAATATATGCTAACTGATTTTGAACTACTATCCCCTCAGGTTGCCGAAAAACAAAAGGAAAAGATCCTATTAGGTTTGGGAAGGAGGGGAGTGATACATCAACAACAAGGGGACTCGAGGTATAGTCAGCTACAAAAAGGGTGCTATTTGCTTTCGCAAGTCCAAAGGCGGTACCTTCGGTATCCAAAGAGCCCTCAAAAGAAGGAACTTCAGGATTCGAAATATCCAAAATGACAATCCCATTCCCACCATCTGCTACATACGCTAAATCGCCGTCAACGATTACACCTAGAGCAGCTCCTGCCGCCAAAGAGGAACCCACCTCAAAAGGTGCTGTAGTGTTGCTGACATCAATTACCCTTAATCCTGCAGTGCCATCGGCCACATAAGCAAAATCACCCTGAACGACCACATCACGAGCCGAATACATGGAAGCTTCTCCAACTAAAACAGGGCTATCTGGATTTGTCACATCGACAATCTTCAATCCAATGTTATGGTTTGCGATGTAAGCAAGACCATCAGAAACAAAAACTTGATTGACGGTACCCTCCAACTCCAAACTTCCCATACGAGTTGGTGAGTTAGGGTTAAGGACACTTACTATTTCAAGTCCCTTCCAGTAATGGCTGAAAAGTACCGATTTTTCTGCAATATAGGCAACTCCCTCAGACACTTTGACGCCAACCGCACCACCCATGGTTGAATAAGATCCTAAACGAAGTGGGGATACAGGATCTGTGACATCTAAAATTATCAATCCACCTGTACCACCCGCCACATAGACTTTGCCATCTTCATAAAAAAGATCTTCAGCGTTACTTACATAATACCGAGATAACAGCTTTGGAGAAGACAAATTAGAAATATCAATGATAGAGACTCCCCGATCAGAACTATCTGCAACATAGAGATGTGTCCCATCTGTTGCTACTGCCCGTGACTCGAAGGTAGGAAACATTGATATCAAAGTCGGGTCGGCAAGATCTAAAATCTCATAAATACTCAAGCCAGAAAAATCATCAACCACATAAGCCAGGGCATTATTTACATCAATATCATTTGCACCAGTAGCCCAAGAATATTTGATCTGAAGCTCATTGTTAAAATTGAGCCAGTCAGGCAATCTGCTGCCATCTTCTTTAGTAGCATTAAGCTGTAATAAGCCCTCACCTGAGAAAACATCAGATGCTCGAATCTCTAATGAAAAAGGCTCATTTTTTGCTGTAAACTGATCGGGTATGGGGTTAGCACTAGTGGAAATACTAAGGGTAGTTCGCCCAATCCGCGCGATGGAATCGTATTGTGGATTTTCTAAACTTACACTTCTATGATGTGATAGCACCCCAGCAGCCGTTCCCGCTGCCGCACCAAAAAGTGCCAATCCTTTGATAATTTGAACAACCTTTTCCTTTCCTAAACCAGGTGTGGAGGGTGAATCAGATTGAATAGGGTCTGCCGCCCCTCGAATTTTCATTGTAAACTGGCGCCACAGCCCCGCAAGCAGTTGCATCCCTCTCTCCCTGTTTGAATTTCGGTTTCAGATTTTAATAGCTGTTCAAAATGAAATCGTGAAAAACCTATCAAGAACAATTTTACAAACTATAGCATTTTCTGCCGAGCTATTTGCGTAGTTCTTATTTTTTAAACTCTTTTTCGCTCACCAATATTTTGCATCTAATTTACATTCAACATATTAAAATATTGACTGGTTTGATCTAAAAAGTCTTGGTAGCCCTGATATCCTTTGATAAATCACTCAGCTATTCAGGTTCAGCCGCTTTCTTTATGAGGCACTGAACAATTCGGGTACAGCCGATTTTTCGATGATTTTGTTTCCAGTTGGCTGATTTTATAAGTTCGCATACTGTTGACAGTAGAGTACTTATGAAATTCACCAAATGGGAGCAAAGGTGCGGTTAAAGCAGTCCACGTGAGTTTTTCAGCAGTGCCTTAGAGAGTCATTTGCCGTGCTACCGGAGAACTTAAAGGCGAAGTCACCTCTTTGACACTGAAGACAAAGAGGTGACAAGATATCATCAGGAACAGAAATTAAGCAATTGCACACTGGTTCTCATTGCGAGCTGCATGCACTTCTACAGCTCTTCTTGCAACGTGGTTAAGAGCTTGAATATGGACTAAGCCAAAGCCATATCTTTGATCCCAACTACCAGTCTCATCGAGTTTACGACTCGAATCGATAAGAATAGCTCGTATTTGATCAATTGTGAGGTTGACATTTCGCGCTTTTGCAAAACCTAAGATGCGGGCAATCAATCCTGTTACAACGGGGGCTGCCATGCTTGTTCCAGACATTTTGGTTGTTCTATCAAATGTTCCTGAGTCTGCAGCAAATATATCAGATCCAGGTGCGCTAACTTCAGGTTTTTCTCTTAAATCACGAGTAGGTCCTGCGCTTGAAAAGCTGGAAATAGGCCTTCCATCGACGCGCGCATTGTAGGAACCCACAACAATGCTTTCATGACCCGTAGAAAGGGATCCTAGGGTGAAGTCACCTTGAGATCGTCCAAAATTAGATCTTCCGTGGTCATCCCGTTCAATCCAAGCTTGAAATTTCCCCTCTCGTTGAATTTTCTTTCCAAATAACCTGATAGTCCAGGGAAAATCGCTGTGGTACGTTGGTCCTTTCCATTGAGATGGAGCGTGTTGAAAAATATGAATTACATTGTCTCCATTATTAGGATCTTTTTTTCTATGGCTTACGTAGCCGACAAGTTTTCGCTGACCTCGTTCATTTTTATAAAGATACCCGTTCTCTCCTAAGTTCATGGTTGCAACTAATTGATTGTCTGAATCGAGTATCTGAAGGGTAAATTCATCTTGCCCTGAATACCAAATTTCTATTTCGTTAGGTGTTCTATCTCTAGAAGAAAAGTTCCATTCAATGTCTGTATTTTGGTTTAGTACAACTTGCCCTAATTGGTGCATTCTATCCTGATACGAATTTCCAGCGGCGATCACAACGGCACGATTTGGTCGTTCTCTCACCATTGCATCGAGGGCTTGCTCAACGGGGTTGGTTCCATCATGAGGACCTCCATTTGTCCCAAGACTTAAGTTCACAACGCATGGTCTATTACCAGCTTTCGCAAAAATATACCTAACAGCCTCGATAACTCTAACCGAGTCTCCAAAATCTGTAGTGACAACACCTTGAACGGTCCTGGGTGATTGAGTAGCAAGCTCCACAAAAACAAGATCAGTTTTTGGTGCCACTCCGGGTGCTGCTCCACTACCAGCTGCAATATCCATCACATGGGTCCCATGAGAAGCGCTTCCTGGAGAATATCCTAAGTATCCATAGGGATTATTAGTGTTGAGCGCGGTATTAATATCTGCTTGCGAGTAATCCCTTCCATAACCAAAAGGACTCATTTGATTTGGTACTCCTCCTTGATTCCATAATGAAAGAAGGCGCGTTCTTCCCTGTAGGCTACGGAAATTAGCATGGGCAAAATCACCACCATAATCAACTACCCCAACAACGACACCAGCCCCTCCTTGATTAAACACATGATTTGCAGGTGTAACATTAATAGAAGAAAGAAGGCCAATATCCGGCAGTGTATTCCTTAACAGGGGCCTAACAGCGTAAGCGATTTTAAGGCTAATCACGAAGGTTTGGTTTTTTATTGGTAGTACGTTTGAGAGTAAAACCCTAGCCGTAATGATATGCAGATTGCGATCAGGGATAACAGCGCATGTTAAGATATTAGGCAGCCTACTCCAAAGGTCAAGGCGGTTTACTTTTGCGATTACTGCTACCACAGTTTGATTTTGTAGGTGTTCAGGTGTTTTCCAGTAAAGGTCCTGAAATCTTGGATCTATTGTTGTCATATTTGTGGTTTGAAAATGTATCGTGCTCATTGTGCTGTCTCCTCAGATTAGACTATTTATCAAATTTTTCTTATAAAGATGATCTTAAAGAATTTAAGATAAATAGCAAGAAATATTTTTAAACAATGAGAAGCTTACAAAACTTGAAAAGGTGGAGTGAAGAAGTGACTGAATTTTCGAGGCCAAAAAAAGAGGGACCCTTAATGGATCCCTCTTTATTACCTAGTGTCTAGCTTCGGTTAGAAGTAGAGACCGACTCTGAACATCAGACCCGCTAAGGAGATGTCAGCGCAGCGATCAGCTAGGGCAAGTGAGATTGCACCTTGAGCTGTTTCTTGGTTGTCTAGGCCTAGACCTGCAACACGAAGCCCTTTGAACTGGTTGTGGTTGAAGAAGATATGATTCTCCCAAGCAACGACAACTTCAAACATTGAGCGGTCACAGTTAAAGCCCTGTCTATAGAAAAGACCAAGACTGTAATCTGCTACAGCTTTAACTGAGCACCAAGAGTCTGTTGAGCTATCAACAGAAAAATCAAGCTCTGGAACGTCGATACTTGGCCCTTCACCACTAGAGAAGCTAAATCTGTTCTTAGATCTAAACTGCCCGTAAACTAGAGCAATGTTTGCATCTCCGTAGATACCAAAGCCACAACCAAGCTCCCATGTTGAGGAGAGACCTGACTTAAGACCGAAGCCGTCGTAACAAATTGAAGCATGAGTATCAACAACTAGCTCTTCCTCGATGTCTAGTGTCACATCATAGAGGAAGTTGTATGTGCCGACTGTGTTGATTTTAGTATCAAAGTTGTAGTAACGGAAACCGACATAGGGTCTTAAAGTAACCGCGCAACCGATGTAGTACTCACGGGTCGCATCAATATCGATCTGGTTAAGATCAAGTTTCCAGTTTGCCTTGATATCTCCAGCTGTTGGAATTGTTCCAACTTGGAAAAGGCTAAAAATTAGGTCGTTTGACGGCGCATAGAAGTTGTTGAACATTGTGAATGTTCCTCCAACTAACGGGTCAAAACCAGAGTTGTCAAACTTGACACGGTCATCCGCATTCGAATGGTAGTAGGTGTAAGTTGCCCTTAGACCCCAACGGTCACAGTCAAAGTCATAACCTAAAGCGACGCGGAATCCGCTGTTCCATTCATGACAAAGCCCACGAGTGTCAACAGCACCGAAATCTGGAAAGATATCTTCTGCGTCTAGATCGTAAGTTGTCGCCCAACCCCATGTACCGCACTCCATATTAGATCTAAGGAGCAGATACTCACCAGCAACGTAGCCATGTCCACAAGGAGAGGGCTCAAGTAGCGGTGGGTTATAAGAGTAGTCGTAGTCGGGGCAGCAACAGTCGTGCCACGACGCTTGTATTGTAAACGGAAGCACGCTCAAACTTGTAAGGATGACGCGCAGGCATTTCGATTTCAGCATGAATACCTCCTGAGTGTTTTGCAATCGATATGAGTAATCTAACAACACCCCCATTTTCTTAAAAGGAAAAATCTACTTAACTTTACTTTTTTTTCCAATCCACTCAAGACGCTCGAAGAGAAAGCTCTTTTCTTCAAATTGAAAAAGAGGTAAAACTTTAGCATCTATATGCGTATTGTTCCTCTTTCTATTTTAATTACCTTTTTTTTTGCAAGCTGCATGCAACCGATGCGTTATCTTCCTAGTGAAGATGCGGAGGAATTTGTCATCGATTCCTATAGAATTCGGCAGGGAAAATTGGCAATTCAGCAGTTACAAGGCATCGAAGTAGATGAATTGTCTTATGAAGAGATGTGTGAATATCGCGACGAGATTCATGAGGATGATATTCTCAATATTGCCATTTGGCACCCCTCAAGGCGCGATCTGGTCGACTCCATCCACCTTCTCAATGAAAGAGTAGGCTTTCGCATAAAGCAGGGATATATCGATATTCCTGATATTGACCCGATCTATGTCGAGGGAATCACATTAGATGAGGCTAAAGAGGCGATTCAAGAGGCATTTTTGGAGCATTACAGAGATTTAGAGGTCTTTGTCTCCTACCGCGACCGCCTCTTGCGTAAAGTCGATCTCGCCGGACTCGTTGGGGTAAATGCTGTTCCTGTAGACGGAAAGATGCGCCTCTTTGAACTTCTCTCCAAAGCACACGTT
>JAJFMK010000208.1 GCA_021772215.1 Chlamydiota bacterium
CCAGTAGGGATGACCCCAGTAGGGACCAGGCCCATATGGGTAGGGGGGTGGGGGTGGAGGCCCATGCCAGTAGGGACGCTCCACGATAATCACGCCGCCTCCACAGCCCCCTCGGCAGCCGTGGTGGCAATGTCTTCTAGCCTCTAAGCTAAAAATCAAACAGGTAAACATTATAAGAAAGAAGAGCTTTTTCATAAATATCTCCTATTTGAAGATGTTTCGCCCCGGTTGTGACGGTTGAATCTCTGATGGGCCCGGCTGTCTTGGTTGTGATGGAGTCGGCATCATAGGCGTCATATTTGGTGAGGGTCTAAATTCGGGCCGTATTTGAGGCGTCGGTCTAAATCCTGGTTGTGGTTGATATGGCGGAAATGTTTGTGGAGAACTCTGCTCCGGCCTTGGATAGTGGGGACGATGCTGCTCTGGTCTTGGATAGTGAGGGCGCTCCTGCTCCGGCCTTGGGTAATAGGGCCTCTGTGGCTCTGGTCTTGGGTAGCGAGGTTGCTGTTGATCAGGTCTTGGATAGTAAGGGCGCTCTTGTTCCGGCCTTGGATAGTAGGGCCTCTGTTGCTCTGGTCTTGGAGAATAGGGACGTTGTTGCTCTGGTCTTGGAGTAGATGGACGCTGCTGCGGTCTTGGAGGCAGAGTTACCTCAGGCCTTGAGGGCTGAGGAATGGATGGCACCCTCTGCTCTTCCCTTTGACGCGGCGGTTTGTCAAGAGCCCCTGGAGGCAACGGAATCTGGTCTCTCATATTTTCGCGGAGGCTATCTTCGGACCCAGAGGGTTTAAGAATCGTCTCAGGAAGCTTTAACTCCTTCTTTCCTAAGTCATCGAGATTTGAGTCCGGCTTTAAGATAGGCTGCTTCAAAGCTTCGGCAATCGAGGAGGCCGATAGAACGCCAAAATCTGTAATAAAGAGCGGCCGATGCATCTTAAAGAACATATCGAGAAGATCGTGAGGAGGCACACCAATCAATAGGGTGATATTGAGATCTAACCAAATAGGCTGCGGGAATCCTGGATGGCCCCACCACCACCACATACCCCACTGATCACACCAGGGCAGACCCCACCAAGAGTCCCATCCCCACCATGGAGGTGTCAAAGGGTTACCAATCCAGTAGTCGGGGTGAAAACACCAGTGGTGATGAAAGAGATAGAGGTAATCAGGATAACAGCAAAAGAGACTCTCGATAATCACAGCAGGTTCAATTGTGTTTATTGAGCTGCCGCTACAGCTATAGGCTGTTCCTCTATTGTCGATCGGATAGTCCCAATAGGCAGATATCAGAAGATATCCTTTCGGTGTCCATAGATAATGAGCGGGCACTAAGACCCAATCCTCATCGAGCGATTCCCACTTACCTGATAGCCAGGTATAGGTCCGGCCTGCGTTGTCCCACTGCCAATAGCCAGGAACGAAGAACATATCCTTGGAAGGGCTTTTACCGATATCTTCAACAATAGACTCAGGAGGAGGGGTATCAATATAAGCTAGCTTATCTTCTGCAAGAGCGCTCCAGAAACCTGGAATTCTGGTCCACCCTTGAGACTCATTCGACCAGTAACCCTCAATCCACTGCTGATCAGGTGGGCCCTGTCGCCATACACCACAGACCCAGACAAAATCAGTTCCATCCGCATTTAGGTCCCAATAGCCGCCAATCCACTGAGCCTCTGAATCAGGTCTCTCGGGAATCTGCTCATCCCTAGGCGCAGGCGGCTCTCGATCAGCCGCCCGCAAGAGGATAGATCCCCCGGTTTTCGTCACAAACGCCTCATGAATAGGCGCTTGCCCCTCTGAACTTGTCCACTCACCTTTGAGCGGTAACACTAACAGACTTAAGATGATGACTAAACGGTTAAGAGAGATTGAGGACATGATTCACTCCTAAAAAAATTAACTCATAACCCGGACAATAAGCATTAATATTAAAGTTGCAACTAGTTTTTAAACCATTAATTAATAGTCGCTTATAAACTATACAAAGTTTGTAAACGATAAGATGTGCGATAAAATCGGGCATCCGCATCGAACACTTTCAGACCGATCTCACCGATGGCGTTGATGCGGAGGCAAGTCTAGTAAAGATGCAAGATCTCTCTTGTTGTGATTGTAAAGAAAAAGAGGGAATGCTTAAAATTCAACTCAACTGATTAGGCTAAAATATGGCAGCTCCCATTCAAAGATATAGCGATCCCCGTCTCTACGGGATCACTTTAACAAAGCCGTTCAACCAGTCCTACCAGTGGATACGGACCGTCTCCCATCCGATCCATCCCAAATGTAACCACTTGGCAGAGTATGCGGTTCGTATTATGAAGGTCGTAACCGGCATACTGAGCGTAGCAATTACAGGAGCCCCTGCCCTCATCGGTCGTTTGATTCAGATCATTCACTACCACACTCTTTCCGAAGAGCATCGCGCAGAACCTCCCGTGGTAATGATTCCTGGCAGGCGATTGCCGACACTTCAACCTTGTGATCTGCCCCGTCAGAAAGTCTTTCATGGAACCGATCAAGAGAGCGCCATCTCGATTTTGCGCTGGGGTTTTGACCCCACCAAGTGTTCGCTTGAAGCCAAGATGGGCGAAGCTATTTACGTTTCGGCAGATGATGCTGTCTCTGTCTCCTACGGCAAAGACCAGTTGATTCTCTCTCTCGATCTTCGAGAGGAAGAGGTGGCATACATTACTGATCAAGATCTTGGAGAGTTTGCCCCTAACGGCGTTGAAAAAGCCGTTCGAGAGCTTGCCATTCAAAATGGCTACCGCGCCATTAAATATGACCTCTCTCAAAGTGGTAGTGAGGAAGCGTGGGCGGTCTATGATACCTCATGCATCACAATCACTGAGGTAAGACCAAGCCCTGTTGCGATGCTTCAGTTAGCATAACCTCTTCTTCAGCCACAATATCAAGTCATCATCTAGTGGATAGCTTTTCCCTGGGGCGATGGGCTGGTATTTATAGGAGACACCATACCCGTCGGGTCGATAGCCTAGACTAAAATAGAGCCTCTGCGCTGTTCCATACTCTGCATAGAGACCGACACCAATCCCCACCTCTTTATAGCCCCCTACCCTCGCCTGCTCTTCCAGCCAGCTGATCAATTGGCGACCCGCTCCAAAACCACGATACTCTTCAAAAATCAATAGATCATGAATCTCTGGAACACCTTGAAAATGGGGATATTTCGGCTGAAACAGAAGGCTTCCATACCCTATAATTTCATTGCCCCGCTCAACAATTCCCACCTGACGTACCGCTCTACTCTGCTCTTGAAAATAGTCTCTAAATTTCTCCTTGGGATCCTGAACATTCAACCAGGGAGGTGTTTGATTAATTAAAAAAACATCTTCTTCATGCATTGGACGTATAGAGCACTTCATACCCGACGACTATACCATAAATTTAAGAAAAATCCACCCGAATGTTGACTCAATACTACAATCGTAGTAAGATACTCCATCTTATGAACGAAAGTCTGTTGCCATCTATTTTTGCCTGCAATGTCGTCGTCAATAGCCTTCTGTCGTTTCTGACGACAGCTCTTTTGATTCAATTAATTCTGGTTCTTTTTCGGATTAAACAGCCCCGATTTAAGTCTCTTCTACTCTGCCTTCCCCTACTAAAGTTGGTCACCGATCTCTTTAGTTACGATTTTGAAAATTGGGCTTTAACCAATGCGATTAACCCGCTGTTGGCAGAGGAGGGAAGCCGCAATCTATCTCTGATGACCTGCTACCCCATCCCGGCAGAAAACATCTATTTTCCCCTCACCCAAATTGTCTTTTCAATTAACTACGGAGAGAGGTTTAGCCCAGGAGATCTCGTTGCTCTCTCTATCTCTCCTTTGACTCTCATCAGCTTGACTACCCTGATATTGGGAATTTCTTTAACCAAAGCATGGAAACTTTTCCAACGAATTAAAAACTCACGTCAAAGATTGGCCAAAATCGTCAAGAATTCCAAGCCCTATCTAGAAAGAATTGGAAACCAACGGTTGGCAAAAAGAGTTCAGCAAAAAAGATGCCAAATTATCCTCTCCTCGCAAGTTGACACTCCCTTGGCCTTTCAACGCTATATCTGCATTCCTGACAACCTGATCGCAAAGCTTACTCAAGAGGAGTTTGAGGCTGTATTGATCCATGAAATGGGTCACCTCTGTTGGTTTGATGCTCTCATTAGAGTGATATGTCAATTCATTCATACACTCTTTTGGTGGGTCCCAATGAACTGGTGGATCAAAAGAATTGAGAACTTCCAAGAAAAGGCGTGTGATGCGGCGATTACTCGCTATAAAGTTGAGGGAGCTGACTTAGCCTCAGCTATTGTTAAGAGCGCCCAATCGGCAAAAATGCGACCGCCTCTTCTCTCTAGCTGCTTTGTTCAAAAAGAGAGCGTCATCAATCGACTAAATCTTCTCTTAGATGATTCGATCACAAAAAAAAATAGCAGAGTGATCTGGTTTCAGATTGTGTTAGCAACTAGTTTGGCTTTCATAGTAACAACAAGTAAATTTTGGATCTTTTGATCCCTTTTTTTAACCAAAAATACTACAAATGTAGTAAAGGAGATTTCATGAGAAGAACGACCGCTCTAATCTTAAGTTTTGCCATCACAGCAACCTGCTTGGCAGCTCAATGTAAAACCATCAATGTGATTCCCCTCTCAGAGATCACAAATGAAACACTCCAAGAGCTTTTCGAAGGGAAAAGGCCCAATATCGCTCTAGAATGTTCCGAAGGTTTGAACCTGCCTCTAACGATCTCAATTTCGGGCGATATGCTCGATGCTGTTTCAGATGGCTACACGAGCATCAAAGTCCTAAAAAATTGTTATATCAGATGTGAAAAGGGGTTCCTCCTCTTTAGCACCGACTTAAATGATTGGAAGGATTTTTCCACCTTCTTCACCGGATCCATCGGCTTCTCCTTATCTGTGGAAAACGAAGAGCCCACCGCGTCGCTAAACTGCGAACTAAACCAAAGAGACTAACCCCAAAATAGCCGAATTTCCATAAATTCGGCTATTTTCCTTGGTTTTCCCCCAAGTTTTTCACTTCACGTATAATATTGTTAAAATCGACTCATTATAATAGAATTAAACCATGTCAATTCAACAACCAACCGCTCCAGACCCTGCCGCAAACAATTACTTTGAACAGCGCATTGGCGTCGCCAGATCCAAAATCATCGATGAGATGAGTAAGATCCTCAAAGACAACATCGATACACCTATACATGAATGGGTTGCAAAGCACTTAGAAACGCATGCCAGATGGAAAACAGACTTAAACAGCTCCCCTGACAGAGTAAAAGAGATATTTAAGGCGCTCTTTTCAAAAACATTCGCGTTCTTCAAGGAGAACTCTAAAGAGCACGTGATGCTCATCTTTACTCGAATGGATCTAGTTAATGGAAAAGGGAGCGCGGGAGCTTTTCTTGGTACACTCACCCTACCCCAAGCGAAGCTGATGTACGAAGGGGAGCAGGAGGCTGCACTCAAGATCCAGAAAGCTTTTAGAGCCTTTAGACAGCAAAAATTAGAGCAAGCTGCAGCTTAATCATAATTTAAGAGACTCTACCTAAACCAATCCAAGATCAGATCTGTTCTGTCCATTCGACTACTTAAGCAGTGGTTACCATCTTCAAATTCCAAATAGGTGACGCTTTTTCCAGCTGCCTGCAGCTGACTCACCATATTGTGACCCTGTTTTAGAGAGATCCGCTTATCCATAGCACCCTGAAGGATGAGAATGGGAAAGTCAGCTTTGATCTGATCAACTGTTAAAAGTGGATCGCGCCTTTTGATCCACTCCTCTTCATTGACCCCTATTTTTAAACCAAACTCCTCAACAAACAGCCTTTTAAGATCAGGTCGCGCGGCGATACATTCTCGCATGTCAAGTAAACCGGAAAGAGAGACAATTTTCGAAAAAGAGGCTTGAAGCTTCGGAAATCGAGCCAGAGTCAAAAACATCTGCATCCCTCCTCTCGAACTTCCAACCAGATATCTCTCTCTACTCTCTACCTTTATGCCAAGCCTGCGCTCTAGTTCAGGAACAAAATCAATTAAGTTTTTGACATCATTAACATCATCTCCTCCATACTCATCCTTCCCCTCACTAACTCCCCCTCGATACATGGTAGAGATAACGCTATACTTATCAGGACACATAAGGTCACTTCCCGGATTTAAAATCCCAAAAGTGCCTGTCCCGCCTCGTAAAAGAGTGATTAAGGGGTAGTTGTGACAATCGGGGACAAAACTAATAACCCCTTTTACCTTCAACCCATCGCTAGGATAGGTAAAAGCAAAGAACCTACGGTTGAAACGGACAATTTTCTCCTTTTGGCGTTCCGTAACATATCTGCTTGTGACTATCTTCTCTGTAATCTCACTTAGCTCTACCCCTTCTGGGAGCTCGTAAAACTTCGCATACTCACGAAAGCATATCCAAAGCTTCTTCTCTTCTTCATTAAAGTTATATTTTCGATGAAAGGAATCCATATGTTTTGTCTGTATACCACATGAGCCCTATGGCAATCAATCAACTGCTTGCCGGCCCTGTTGAGCGGTTTGATGCGGCAGCGATAGAATTCATTTAATCCTCGATAATGCTATATTGTAACTAGCGAAACTTAAATTGGAAAAGCCGCTTATGACATATGATCTGCCGCTTCTTTCAGAAGATGAGGATAAATCCTCTCCCCTTAAAAACCGCATCCGAAAGAACTATCGCCATGCAAGAAAGTGGGCTAAGAGAACTACCACCAACGCCTTTCGTATCTATGATAAGGATATAAAAGAGTACCCTCTCACCATCGACTATTATGATGAGAGATTTTCTGTACATCTCTTCTCTGATGGAAAAGAGGAAGCGGTACAACAGGCCTTACAAGAGCTTTTTTCGGTCAAAAATGACTGGATCTATTGGCGCTACCACTATAAGCGAAAAAAGGAGGAGCAGTATGAGAAAATTGCCTCTTTAAACGAATGTATGACGGTCCTTGAATATGGGGTCAAATTCAAGCTCAACCTAACCGATTACCTTGACATGGGGCTCTTTCTAGACCACCGCGAGACTAGGCAATTGGCAGCGAAGATGGCGCGCGAAAAACGACTTTTGAATCTCTTTTCCTACACGGGATCTTTTAGTGTTCATGCAGCTTTTCAAGGAGCAAACTTCACCAAAAGTGTCGACCTTTCTAACACCTATACCCAATGGGCAAAGGAGAACTTCGTATTAAA
>JAJFMK010000209.1 GCA_021772215.1 Chlamydiota bacterium
CCCGGTCAATGAATAACCGTGCTGCCTCATTAAGGCACTTAAATTTCTGTCAATAAGCTGAAGATCATCAGGAGAATAATGCCTCAGATGTTGGAGAGACTGATACATTGGTGGGTAGGCTCGCACTGCTCGATTAATATCTTCTCGAGCATATTGATAACCTAAGAGGTCTAACATTATCCCAAGAGAGATCTTCGGGTTTTTGCACATATCTTCATAATAGATCGTCGATACATCTTCTCTGCTATCCCAGTAGGTCTGAAAAGTCTTCCAACTCTCAATGAGGTTTGGCAAGTTCTCTTTAAAGGATTGGTTGGTATACCCACGTTTTAAGCGGAAAATGTAGTGAGAATATAGACTATCGATGGGATGACGAATGATCCGAATCACATGCTGATAGGGAAGGTTTTGGTTGTGGGCTGTTCTAAAAGCTGGGAAGTGCGTTTTGATGAGGACTGAGTCTTCGATTCTTGGATATCTTGCTCTTCCCTCATATCCATGAGAGGCAACATACCCTCCCCAGGGAAATTTTTTTGGTAGATGACCATCATCTCTATAAACAGAGCTCGTAGCAATGCCTGATGCCTCTTCAATTAAATAACGGGCCCAGTGATTTCCAGATCTGGGGTAAGTGGCAAGGTAGACTCTGCAATATCCATCCGGTGATGAAAATAGGTGAAGCGGCATAAATAAGCAGATTGCTAGGCAGAGAATAGGAGCTCTTTTTGACATTGATATTGTACCTCATGACGGCTCCCCCCTCTCTAATTAGAGGAGGGAATCGTAGTTATTCAGATGGAAGTGATCTGTGCTTCGCCCATAGCTTTGAGCGCAGCATCACAAGTATCTTTTGCTACACCTGCTGAGAGATCTTCGATAAAGATCACATTAAAACCAGCTTCCTTTAGCTGGTGAGCGGAGCGTTGTACGCAGTAATCGGTTGCTAGACCACCAATCAAAACTGTTGTGATTCCTTGATCTTTTAGCTTCTTTACGATGTCAGAAGCAGGTTTGCCCGCTTCATTAGTGACGATACTGTAGCTTTCGACCGGCTCTTCGCCTTTTGTAAACTGTTGCTGAACATGTCTTGTGTCAACCATCAGCTCAGCGCCGTGACTTCTTTGGATGCAGTGGTCTGGCCAGAGAGTATGGTCTTTGGGTGGGCAACCCTCGTAAGCGATCGTCTTCATTGTGAAAGGCGCTTGAGAATGTGTCGAAGCGAAGCTGATGTGACCCTTAGGGTGCCAATCTTGTGTTGTTACGGTGAGGACTCCTCTCTCTTTAAAAATCCGGAAGATCTCATTGAAGAGCGCGCCAATACGCTGTCCACCGTTAACAGCGAGATTTCCCTCTTCAGCAAAATCCCACTGAAGGTCAATACCAACGATGGCAATTTCGCTCCAATTGGGATTAGAGCCTAGATGCGCTATAACTCTATCAGCAATCTGCTGCGCAGCTTGAACGACTTCTGTGCGCTTGTAATATTTTGATCCTGCTACGAGGTCAAGTGCTAAGTCAGCAGCCCATCTAGTATTTTTCCAATTTGCTAGTGCATGTGTCATTGTAAATCTCCTTGTTAGGTAGCCACTGGTCAATTCGCGAAAGGCCGCTTTTTCGCCATTTTGTTCTCATTTGATCAATTTCATAAGCCCTCTACTGTCAACAGTATGCGAATTTATAAAATCAACCAACTAAAAGCAAAATCAAAAGAAAAATCGGCTGTACCCTAATTGATCAGTGTCTCCTTATGTGTCTGTACAATGAGATCTTAAGCTACGCTGCTCTTTTTATTGAATTCAATTGTTTCTTTTGATAAAATGACGACTTTATGAAAACTATCTTAGTATGTTTACTTTGCCTAAGCTCTCTTTGTGCAGTTGAGCCTAAGAGTATCGTTGATGAATGGCTGCATTCTGAAGAGCATGTTGTTGTGAGGACTCTCCATCGTGAGCTCGCCCTGGTACCTAAATGGGATGAGGAGAAAAAGGGTGAGGCTATCAAGTTGGTCGAGATGGCCGGAGAAGGAAAGCTTGACCACTGGAAAAGCAATGCGAAGGGTTACTTAGCCCTCTCTATCCTGCTCAATCAGTATCCAAGAGCGCTCTGGCCCTCCTCTACGCAGGCGTATGCACTCGATGAAGGAGCTGAAAGGCTGGTTATTGAGGGTATTGAACTGCAGTTTGATCGTGACCTCTCCCCTACCGAACGTCTGATATTCTACCTACCCCTAATTCAGAGCGAAGATGTCTCCCGCTTAAAAGTAGCCATCGAAAAGCTGCGCTCCTTAGCAGCAACCCCATCTGATGGAAAAGAGGCTGTTTTTGAAGAGCAGCTAGAGATGGCTCTTTTTCGCTTAAGCCTAGTTGAACGCTTTGGCCGCCTTCCACAGAGGAATGAGCCTCTCGGTCGCCACTCCTCAGATGAGGAGATCCAAGCCATGCACCAATCCCCCATAAAGCATTAAGAGCTAATTAGATAGATAGTTATTTCAATTAATTATTTGATATTAGTTATAATATCCTTAGGAGGTGAGGTGAATTTTACCTCCTAAAGGAGGAGCCCATGCTAAGACACTTTAAATCAGTGATTCTAGCAGTTCTAGCTGTTGGCTTAATCGCAGTCGGGGGGTCATCTGGGGATATTCTAACCCAAAGAGAGTCAAAGACTCAAACCCCCGCAATATCAGCTATCGGCTTCAGTTTTGGAGTGTATGGAGGGCGCCATTCTAGAGGGGGTTACTATCGCGGGTATCAAGGCTATCGCCCTGGTTACTATGGACCAAGGGTTTACCCTGGGTATCAATACCGCTATAACCCCTATTATTACAATGGCCCAAACTACTACCATCACTGGTACCGTTAAACTCTTCTAGCCCCCCATCTTGGGGGGCTTTTGTTAAGTTGCCTTAACATAATCTTAACAAGAGATTGATTTGAAATATTCGATTGATTCATTTATAATATACCTTTAAGCATCAAGGAAAAAGATGAGTTTTATCTCCATCCGTGAAGGATACAACAGTGCTGCATCTAAGCTCGCTATTTTAAGGCAAGAGTTGGCTGCAGCTGTTTCAAAAATGGTTCGAGTTTTTCGCCGCGCTATTGGTTGGTCTGTTGAGCTAAACAGCGATCAAATTCAAGCTCTGCAGGCGCACCGTTTTGCTCCCTATTCTCAGGAGAAAAAACCGGAGGCCACAACCACGTTTAACCAAAATTTCCAAACCTTCCTATTTGATATGATTCTCCCCTCCTTAGATGAGGGCTCAGAGCAGTTCAATCAGCTAGTAGGTGAGTTTGTTGAATATCTAAAGGGAGCAGCTCCTCAAGGAATTGAGGTCACCTCTCAAGTTCTTGGAGACTACCTCGCTGCGCTCTACATTGATGAAGATGACCCTCCATTGAACGACGTTGTTTTACATCTATTTACGAGAACTACCGGTCTTGAGTTTAAAAAGAGCAGTGGTGGAGTCACAGGATTTCTCGGGTCAATCTTCTCACCACAAAGCGGCCCTTCTTCCCCTCTCTTAGATCGCGCCCTTCAGTCTGTTGAACAAAATAAGAGAAGCGCTGTGAAAGCGGCACTACTAGATCATCTTAACAAGAATGAGCTTCTGAAGATTTTGGATCCGGATTCTGCAAAGTCACTTATATCTTCAATGGTTGTTGAGGCTCTTAAAGAGAACTTGATGAGTAAGGAGGAGCAGAGCGTTCAACTCCTGCTTCAGATGATCAATCCACAGCAAGGGATAGACTCTGAGAAGATGGCAGAGAGTGATCGGGAGGAGTTCGTTAAAATTGTTCTGCCGATAGCTCTTAAGCGAATCGGGAGCGTCCTCAATCACGTTGATTGGTCTTTGATCTTTGACACAGGTATCAATGAACTCTCAAACCACTTGGACCGGCTCACCCCAGCAAAAGTGGCACGCATGCGTGCTATGGAGCTCAATGAGAAAGCAAAACAGGTTCTCTTCAACAAATCCTCTGATAGTGACCGTGCCCGCGCCCTACTACATATCAAAAGAGCATATGGCTATCGTGACCAGTTTGGTCCTGTTAAAGATTACTTAGAGAGTGAGGCTGCTAAGATACATGAAAAGGAAGATTTAGATAGAATATCCGCCATCGCATTTCAACACCCGAGAAAGAGTCGGATGAGCCGCTTCATTATCGAACAGATGCTCCCCGTTATCGAGGCGCTCCTTAGCGCCGATGTTCTTGAATCTCTTCTTACCGATATCCTACAAGAGGAAGAGGTTAAGATTATCTTAAACAGGAATGGGCTTCTTACCAATATCAACCCTAAAGTCATACATGACTTTTTAGCTCCTAGCCTTTCTCGATTTTTAGTCACATCAGCCATCTACCATCTCTCCAAAATGCTAACAAAGGACAACCTGGAAGCGACCCTTTGCGATAACAATATTCGCAAAATGACTCAGCAGCTTTTACCGACGGCAATCGACAAAGTGAAGGAGAGTTTCTTTTCTCAGGAATTCTATCGACAGCCCGATGAGATCGTCTCCTATTTAAAAGGTAGAATTGATCAGCCAGGAGCAGCTATTCAAAAGTTTACAGAAATCTATGGCGAACAGCCGAATGAGAGCTGGTTTAAGGAGGAGAAAAAGAGGCTTCTCTCATATCTTACACCCCTTGGAAAAAGCGTTGAAACCGCCTCTGATGATCTACTCTTGGATATCATTTTAGAGCACGGCAAGGGACTGCCTTCATCAGCTGACGCCGTCATCTACCAGCGCTTTATCCACACAGCGGGTTCCAACTTTGGCAATATTCCATCGAAGATTACTGTGCCGCTTCTTCAAACTTCTTTGGTGACAAGACCTCTGGGACAGATGATATCTTCATCTCTTCACCCCTATCGAAACAGCCCAAATGAAACCTTAAGACTGCTGCAAGAATTAATGAAGGCAGAGCCATCACAGCCGGTCGATAAGCCACTAGATCAACAGATATCAGAACTTTCGAGATGGATCTTCTTAGGCGTTCGCCGCACACTCTCTTCGGGGACATTGGGACCTATAAAGGTTAGCGCTTATAATCTTCAATTGGGATCGGATGAAAAATTCCTTAAGGCACGCATTCACGATCTGATGGAGGATATCCTCTTTCAGCAGGCCAGAATTAACGCCGCATTAGCGTTAGATCTAGCGACAGTCCTCTCACCCCACCTCACCCTAGGAATAAAGCAGGCAACGACAGGAGCTCCAAGATGACCCGTTCGGTTGCTTACGAAAACTTCTTAGCGCAACTCAACTACTGGACAAAACAGGCGAACAGAGCGCTGGGCAGTTTTACATCTACCCTCGATAAGATCATTAGATCTGCAAAAGAGACCTTTTCAGACTGGAAAAACTACGCTGAAAGCTGTTTTACAGGCAGAGTCTTCTTCTATGCGCAAGATCTAAAGGATTTACGTACCTTTGATCGCTATCGCGCTGTGGCCCACAGAGTGCTGCGCCCCATTGGCGATGCAGAGATTGGAATGGACTCAATAGATACAATTCCTGACACAGCCTCAGATTCCCCTTTTCCAGATGAGCCACAACTGATTGATCTCTACGAGAATCTTCATAGTTTCTCCACAAAGGCTATTCATCTTAGTTGGGAAGGGGCAATACGTGATCAAATTGGCTCTTGGATCAAAACAAAAATTCTCCACTGGATT
>JAJFMK010000210.1 GCA_021772215.1 Chlamydiota bacterium
AAACCGTAATCGATATAGACCATCTTTGATGGATCAATATCAAAATCATTGATAAATCGATCTTGTAAATAGATCGATGGGGCGACAAATAGATCGGTTTTACCAACAACTTCATCTCTTATATGGTTCATCCTCTTTTCCACCCAGCGAGTCCAATAATGCAGGTCATCGCCATCTTCTTGCGAACTAAAGTATCTTCTGTAGCAGTGCTTTGCACACTTCTCATTTTCCTGAGAGTGACAAACGGGATAGAGGTCGTCTCCTAGAGAATTAATGCATTGAAGAAATTGGCCTCTTGGACACATCAACCAAAAATCATGGAGAGTAAAAAGGATAGGAATCCTTTTAGAATGTGCTCTACCCAGAAGCGAAGTTGAAAGGTGGTTGAGATGGCCGATATGGACGACATCTGGAACGAAATCGACTAGCAGCTTATCAAACGCCTCGTCAACAGCTGAGTGGCTATACCCATCTCTACTATGAGTCATGTTGATTATGCAGAGCTTGACTTTGGGATTTAATAAGTCCTCTTCCCACTCAATAGAATACTCTCGTTTATAGGCATCTTCTTGCCTTGTAAATACAACAACTTCATGCCCCTGTTCTACGAGCTCATGACATAAGTTCTGGGAATAGACTTCTGAACCAGCAGAATAACGGTCTGGATATCCATGTATCACTTTAAGAATTCTCATCATTACCTCAACCAATTAAATAAATTACATTCTGTTTAGGAAGTCAAGACAAAATAGGTTGGGACGCTGAAAGTGATTGGTTTTCTCATTTCGGCTCTTAAGGAGACAAAAATGGCTGCATTTTCGCCCTTTTAAAACTTGAAGTGAAAGCGCTTAAGAAGCGGCCCACACGAATTATTCAGTGCCTCCTTAATCACTGTTTCTTCAAGGCTGTTTATGCCAGATATTGGTTTGCTAACCCTTCCGCTTCACGCATAAATCTGATGGCCGCCTTTTTTGGATCGATCGATGTCACTAAAATACCGATACGCTCCTCCTCCACGCACTCCATTTCAATACCCATATCGATCAAGAGTTCGATCTCCTCTTTAGTTCCCAGGCGATAAGGGGAGCGCTCTCTTAAGTGAGAGGTTGTCTCACGTCGTTTGGGGTCTTTAGGAAGGAACTTGCCTCCATAGGGTGTCTGGAGGCCTGTTGATAACATGAGGTCATCAATGGTGATTTCCACGCCGTAGTCTGTTTTTAAGGGTTTATTTAGAAATCGCTCTTTTACTGTGTCAAACTGATGAAGAGTAGCGTAGATTAACAGCTCATAGGTTGTAACGCCATGAGGTGCTTTCTCAAAGAGGTAGTTACCAAAGCTTGAAGCGAAGTGCTCAGCTAACCTCTTAAGACTCTCCTCTTGTAAAAGGATTAGCTGATCGTGAAAACGGTAGGTCAATCCTCTCGCTAAGAGTGCGCTTAGTTGGGAAACACCTTCTGAACCCTCCTGAGGAAGATAGGAGCGGATTTTAAGACACTGCTTCTTTATTTTCTCTTCTCTCGCAGCGGTGATTGCCCTTCCAACGGTAAACTGAGTTAATGCCACAGCAGCTGGACCTACCAAGGGGATCATCCTTACAGTCTCTTTTGCCCCCATCTTCACGGCATATCCCGCGGCACTCGTAATAGCTGACGCTGCTCCCTCCTCCAAAAGCGAGACGTTACGAGTCGCTTTTCCTGAGAGTACAGCCTCTGCAACGGTGAAAACTTCTTCGATTTTTTGTTTGAATACATTGTGAAATAGAGCGCGCCTTTGATTAAGTAGATATTCGCGCGCCTGCTCAACAGGATCTAAGGTAGCTTGAGCAATATACTCTTTTTCGACTTTTTCAATCTCCTGCTTGAGGTTATTGATACGACGATGTAGCTGCTCTTTTTCTGTTGGGTCGCTATTTTTTTCCGCCAGCTCTTTCCAAACAGTAATCTGTTCGTTAAGGTCTAGCTGCCGACTCTCAAACCTCTTTTTGCTCTCGATCTTTCGCTGACTCTCGCTTTTACTTAGAGCCACTTTTGCACTACCCTCTCTAAAATATGCGAGTTGATGAATTACTTCAGCAGAGCCTCCCTTTCTTATAGCTGATAGTTCCCTCAGGGCTTCATCAATGGGCTTGTTACTATTTGCTCTTTGTTCGCTCTCTTGCCTCTCCTTCAGCATTTGTATCCACACCTCATTGGCTTGTGGAAGGCCCAACGCCTCAGCCTCTTTTACTAAACCAAGAGCCCTCTCTCGATCACCTTTGGATGAAAAGCCTTGATGATAGAGTATACCAAGGTGTAACTTTGAGAGAGCTTCACCTTTGTCTGCTGCCTCTTTATGCATCTCAAGGGCTTTTTCGGTATCTCTCTTCATTCCCAAACCATACTGCATGAGGATAGCTAGGTTAGCCTTGGCAAAAGAGTCGCTCTTTGCCAGACGATAAAGAGCCTGTTTGGCCTCAAAATGGCTATTTGATGCCGCTTGAGTATAAGAGGCGACAGTCCGTTTCAGATCCCCCTTTGACTCATAATAGGAGCCGATAGCGTACTGTGCATGGTGAGACTCTGAAGAGAGGGTGCTAAGTCTTTCTAACGCCTCTTTATGCCCTAATTTTACTGCTTCTAAATAGACTTCTACAGCCTCTTGTTTATCCCTATATTCTAAAAATTTCCCCTTTAAAAACAGTTTTTGCGGATCTAATTCGTCCAAAGAGGTGTCATTATCTCCCTGCAGATCAATAATGGGCTCTAAGAGATGATCACCTTCAGGCTCAGGAGGTGCCTCACTTTTACAGGGAACTGCCTCTTTAACAGCGGGTGATTCTTCAGATCCAATGTCTCGAGTAAAATGCTTTCCTCCGTTTTTAGTGAAACCTATTGCAGTTAAGGCAGCGGCTCCTTGATCGCCGAT
>JAJFMK010000022.1 GCA_021772215.1 Chlamydiota bacterium
TTGCCACCACGGCTGCCGAGGGGGCTGTGGAGGCGGCGTGATTATCGTGGAGCGTCCCTACTGGCATGGGCCTCCACCCCCACCCCCCTACCCATATGGGCCTGGTCCCTACTGGGGTCATCCCTACTGGGCCCCTCCTCCATACCCTTACGATCCCTACTACGATCCTTATGACGATTGTGGCGGCGGCTTCTATTTCCAGTGGAATTTTAGATAAACGAATGCAATATCTCGTTTTTCGAATTTGGTGATATGTAAATCGAGTCATTTTCGTATCACCAAATCAAGAAAAATCAATTTGGTGATTTCTAAATTTATATCACGTTAACAGTTAGATAGTTGTCATTTCATTTTTTGACGACAAATTGGTCTTATTTTGTTGTTTTCTGCATATTCGATAATGCTTTTTGGAAAAGTTGACTACAGGGTATGATGTTTTTTAGTCTGTTATATTTAGGAGGAGTCTGTGGAGCGTCACTGCTATTTTAGTGAGATACTACCTGGAAAAAGAGATCTTGTGGCCACTCATTTTGAAAAGAAAGAGGGTCTCTTTAGTAAGGAGGAAGAGAACCAGTTTTGGGATGATTTGGGAATGGTTGGTTTCCATGGCTGGTTGCAAAGAGGTCCTAAGTGTGACTACTACCTTCACTGTCTCGAAGTTCGTGATGGCATCACGTTAGAGTCTGTTTTGCACAAGCTCAGAGAAAAGATCAAAAGTGGGGAGCTGTTGGCCCTTTCAATACACCATTTTTATCTGGAAGCCTTTGGAAAAGATTATCTTGATCCAGGTAGCTTTCCTCAAGCAGAGCAGATTTTCGATCTGGCGTATGGAGGGGAGAATCCAGCCAACCTCATCAAGCGCGCCTTTATCTATCCCCTTAAGAGAGACAAAGTCGAGGAGCACTTAAGCTACTGTGCTAAAGTGACCAATGAGCTATCAGATACCCATCGCAACTCCTGTCAATCCTGCGGGGTAGATCGGTTGACGAAATGGATTCAAACTACAGCAAAGGGATCCTATCTCGTTCTCTATACTGAAGGGAGTGAAGAGATGCCTCTAAAAGAGGGTGCAGAGGAGCAGAGTTGGGATCAAATCTCCAAAATCTTGATTGACCATACTGGACTCTCCTACCCACAACTTCATGCTGATCTGACTCAGCTTATATGAAGAACGTTGTCGCTTTAAACCTAAGTTTTAACCTATCCCCAGAGAGGAGATAGATGTTTGCCCAAGAAGTTGTAATGGAAGAGTCTGCCCCAAGATATCTCTATAAAGTAGTTTCCGTAGAGGATTGGAAGAGAAGTGTGGCTGGTAATCAGGTGGCGCTCTCGCCCATCGATGAGGAGTTTGTTCACTTAGCTACAAGGGAGCAGCTGTCCCATGTGGAGAAGAAATTCTGGGCGGGACGAGAGTATCTCATCTTGAAAATTGAGACAGAGAAGATGGGCGGACGGCTCATTCATGAGACCAATCCGGGAGGGGTAACTAAATATTACCATCTATATGACGGGGTGATTCCTCTAGAGGCAGTGGTCGAAGTTCTTCCTTCGCAATAATTGCCTTTGTGTTACCATCTTTTGGCTTATGGAAAAGGTTAGAAAATCTTGGTTGATCTCCTTTTGGATGATAAACTTAGCTAGGTTAGTTGCGGTTATTATTCTTTTGATATCTCCAAAATTTGGTGGAGAGAAGTTGCTCTATCTAGTCGGTGGAGCCATGATGATAATGGTTCTGATCGATATGTTGATCTCTTACAACTGTGCCTACGAAAAACGGGGGACAGCTTGGCTGCTCTTTAGCATAATCTTTATCCCACTCACCATCATCTCACCTTGGATTCAGTATGCAATCACTTACAGTGAGTTTTTCTCACAAAGTGGTGTCGATATTCTCAAGGTCATTGCTGGTGAGCTCTTCTTTGGAGCTCTTTGGAGCTGGTACTGGTTCAACTGTTTCCGCCTGCGCAAAGCTAATCTGGGCTTAAAGCGGGCTGAAGGACTCTAAGAAAGTAGACTCGACAAGCCGCATCTCCTTTCCCTGTTCTACAGCGCAGTCGACACCCACTTTTAGGGGGTCGAGTTTGGGAAGGATAGGAATAATCGTTCCTTTTTCTAGCTCCTCTTCAATTAGGTAGCGCGGGAGGACGGCGATTCCCCTGTTTTGCAGAACAAGTGCTTTGATAGCCCAAAAGTCATCAATCGAAATATCGGGTCTTCGCTGCTGCAGTTGATCTAAAAGTTTGGGCTTATGTTTTTTGACCCAGGCGTTGAGGCAGGTGAAGTGAGGGTCGATATCGATCAGTGAGGCGTTGATGATCTCCTCTATGTTAGATAGGTTTTTATCTTTTGCATAGTCTGCTGAGGTAACAACTAGATGCTCCTCAGTTGCCACTTCGAAGACGTCAAAGCGATGCCTTTGCTGAAAGTTGATGAGGAATCCCACATCAATAGCGCGGTTAAGAAGCGCCTCTTCAATTTCGCGGCTTGTACCTAAATGGATCGCAAATTTGACTGCTGGGTACTTGTTTTGAAATGAGGCGATATGGTGTAAGATCTCATCTTGCATCTTGGTAGAGTGATCTTGAAGGATCCCCAGCTCTATTAAGCCACCTACCTCACCGCCGGTTTGAGTGATTGAGGTGAGTTGCTCTTCGATAGCGCGCAGGCGCTGCTCGGCAGCGCGATAGATCAGCTCGCCATTTCTTGTGAGTTTTAACCGTCTCCCCTCTTTATCGAGCAGCCGCAAGCCTAGCTCGCCCTCCAAAGCTTTCAGGGATTGGCTCACCGCTGATTGTGTACGGTTTAGCTCCTTAGCAGCGGAGGTGACGCTACTGAAGCGTACCACGGTCACAAAGGTTTTAATCTTGTTGTAGTCAATATCCATAAGCCCTGCTTATCTGAAATGTTAATACATTTAATTTTTCTTATAAACATAAAAGTGATATTATTAGACCTTGTTAAGGTTAACTATCTAAAGATGAGGTGGTAGTATGTTTTCAGGGTTAGTTATTGCGGCGGCCTCTTTGGTGTCGCCGATGGTGATTGAGACGGATCAGGTGGATGATGTGATCGCTCACGTCGACCAGAAGAGCTGGTTTGTTGTTGATCTGGATAATACTCTTTTTCAGGCTAAGCGGGCGTTAGGTCACGTTGACTGGCTCCAGGCTGAAGTGAAGAAAAATGTTGATAGAGGCCTTTCTAAAGAGGAGGCGTTCCATTCGATCTATCCAATCTGGAAGAAGACGCAAGGAGAGGTCGAGGTGCAGCCAGTTGATCAGAAGCTGATCGAGGCGATTAAGCGATTCCAGGAGAGGGAGATCGTTGTGATGGGGTTAACTCACAGGCAGCTCTTTATCGTTCCAGAAACTTTACGTCAGATTGAGTCGCTCGGAATCGATCTGTTGGTCTCAGCGCCTTCAAAGGAGGAACTTACATTCGAGGCAAACCAACCAGCTCGCTACACACAAGGGGTTCTCTTTGTTGACGATTTCAATACAAAGGATGAGGTCTTTCGTCTCTTTATGGAGAGAATAGGAGTTAAGCCTGAAAAAGTGGTCTTCATCGATGATAAGAGGAAAAACGTTGAGGAGCTGGCTCAAGCGATGGAGGAAGAGGGGATTGAATATGTTGGTGTCCACTATACCGCTGTCGCTAATGGAGAGCCGATCTATTCTCCGGCAAAAGTGTGTGAGCAGCAAATACCCTCCTATCTCTACAAAATTGTATCGAAAGAGGCGTGGAGTAGAACTCTTTTTACTGGTCAGTTAGAGCTATCTGAGATGGATGAGGCATTTGTTCATCTGGCGACTGAAGAGCAGCTCTCTCATGTTGAGATTAAATTTTGGTCTGATGAGGCGCATATGATTTTGAAGATTGATCTGAATCGGGTCACAGGAGAGCTCATCTATGAGACAAATCCCGGAGGCAGTAACAAATACTTCCATCTATATGAGGGGAATATTCCTCTCGAAGCTATCTTGGAGGTCAGATGTTAACGCAAATTATTCTTTCATCCTGTTTGAGTTTGGTTCAGCCTCAAGAATCACTGCGAGCTGCGGTCGATTTTGGCTCCGGAGCGGTAAAAATTTTGGTGGCCCCCGCTGAGATGGGCGAGCCGCTTCTCGCTACTTACAGGCCGCTGAACCTCAAAGAGGATCTAGCTATCAATGGAGGGGAAATTAGCGAGAGGACAGCTGAGGTGGCGCTCTCAATTTTGCGAGAGTTTAAAGAGCAGGCGACCCTAGCAGCGAAGGGAAGGGGTATCCAATATAGTGGCATAGCAACGGCGGTTTTTCGTGAGGCGAGGAATGGACGGGAGCTTCTGGATAGGTTTACTAGGGAGTTGGGTATTCCGTTCAAAATATTGCCTCAAGAGGAGGAGGGGAAGCTTGGTTTCCTTACGGCAAAGGCTCTTCAGCCCGATGTTGCCATCGATCAGCTGATCGCTTGGGATAGTGGTAACGGCAGCTTCCAGATGACAGCCGAAGCTCAAGTCTATATGGGGCCGTTTGGGCACGGCACGGTGCGTTTGATGCTGGACGATGCTAATAATCCGATCTCAAAAGAGGAGGCTGAAGCGCTAACAGTGCTTATTCAGGAGAAGATTCCTGATATTCCAGAGTGGTTATCAGAGAAGCTACGATCTGAAGAGACTGTTGTAGCTACTTTTGGTGATGGTGAGTCGATTTTTGCTTTAGCGTCTGAGGCGTTGCAGCAAGATGTGATTGCTCTAGCTGATGTGCAGCGGCTGGTCGAGGACCTAATCGATAAAGATGATGAGTTTTTTGATCAACAGGGGCTCCATAGAAAAACGGTGACGAGTGCCATACATCTGGCTGCTGTGATGGAGTATATGGGAATTGGGACGATCCACTACAAACGCTCAATTGGTACAACGCCTGGTATGCTTCTCTATCCGCCGCTTTGGTAGTTAAGCTTCTTACGGATCGCCTCTGCCATCTTTCGATTGAAAGCTTGGTAGCTAGGTGACTGTAGGGTCCAGTGATGCCAGTAGAGGGGAAGGGTTTCAGTCTCTTTGGGGAAGAGTTCGATCAGTTGGCCCTCATGTAGCTC
>JAJFMK010000211.1 GCA_021772215.1 Chlamydiota bacterium
GAAACATAAGCGATCTCATTGCTTACAGCGACACTTCCCGCTGCATCTTCAAAGGGGCCAGGGACTGTATAATCGCCTAAAAGAAGCGGACTGCTTGGATCTGTAACATCATAAATCTCTAGTAGTTTGCTATCTCTCATCATGTAGAGGCGATCTTCAACAACATGCATCCCTCTGACAACAGCTGAAGGATCTATCAGGCCAGACAAAACAGGATCACTTGAATCGCTGACATCGATGATAAGAACTTCACTACCTGTTTGAATGTAAGCGCGGTTTTGCAACACCTGAAACTGGTTTACTTCTGTAGAAGATGTCTGTGAGGATGCACCATAATCATAATCTAGACCTCCAGAAGAGCTACCACTAGATCCGCTATCTTCTGAGCTATCCGATGAGAACTCATATATTCCTAAAAGCGACGGAGCTTTAGGATCCTCAACATCTATAATGTTCAACCCTAGCTCGCCCAATACATACGCAAAGTTACCCACAACCTCGACATGGGTTGCCCTATCAAAGATGCCAAATTCATTGATAATCGTAAGCGATCCCGGATTTACTTCTGTCCAGGGCAGCGGCTGCTGACTCAACTTTTCAACAACTGTCAAGTCAAAATTGTTTCCTGAAAAGAGCGAGTCAGGTGAAAGCTCAACAGTAAGTTGCGCGCCAGGATAGACGGACTGCGTCGGTAAAAGTGAAATGATGGAGGTGGCTTCTAAGAGTTTTCGAGCAGCTGGGTTTAGGACCGTAAACCCGTCGCTGCGCCCTGTTGGATCGTACAGCTCACGCTCACCGCTGCGCCCCTTTGAAAAAGCATAAAACAGCGAAGAGCAGGCCGCTATCAGAGCGCATCCCCTCACTATATTGTTACCATACCCCTTCGAAAAGGGTCTCTTTTCATGAGGGTTTTCTACTGTTTTATTGACATGACCGATGAGAGACAATGTTTACCTCTTACATTTATAAAAGCAAATATATTTTTTAAAAAACCACATAAACCCAAAAAAGTTAATAAAGCTCTGTCCCAGACGAGCGGTCATCACTCTGCCTTCTCTTTCCGCGACAGTAAAGAAAGCCGCCACCTAAAACAATTGCCGATCCTACTACTCCTCCAATCACTTGATAGGTTCTATTTGAGTAAATTGATTCCAAAGTAGAGGTAGGATCCGATTCTGAACCCTCTTCAGTTGAATCGCTTGAGGGAGTGGGATCTGAGGGCACTTCCGTTGATACGGTTAAATCGAATATATCTTCGGCGCTATTGCCGTCATTATCTTTCGCTGTCAGTTTAATTGAAACTGTCCCTTCGTCAGCGAAGCCTGGGAAACCAGAAAAAGAGTACTGCGCTAGATCTGCAACTAACAGACCGTCATGTTTAACCGCAGCATAAGCATACGTATCATACATATTAATATCTCTAATATCGTAGCCAGCAAACAGTTTATTCTTGTAAATAGGATTAGAGCTGTCATTGATATCAACTACCTTTAGCCCAGAATTGGTACCGATAAAAGCATAGTCTCCTATGACGACCATAGAGGACGTCTCCCCCTGATCGGTATCAATGGGCGTGACACCAAGTTCAGTGGGGCTGCTGGGAACAGAGATGTCATATACATAGAGATCATTCCAAGTACCAAGGTATGCTAGATTCCCGCGAAGCTCAATAGCCACATCATTGCCATCGCCTCCAATATTTCTACTGAAGAGCTCCGTCGTTGCGGCAGGGTTACTCACATCGAACACCTTAAAGCCGCTATTTCCAGAAGCTAAAAAGGCGTAGAAGTTGTCCACTTCAATATCTTGAATATCATTCGAGTCAATTTCACCCACTTTTTGAGGTGATGAGGGAGTGCCGATACCGATAATATCGTATCCGGTGTACATGCGATCCCCAACTTTCGTAAGCTCCCTTCCATTTTTATCGGATGCTCCGATGACTACACCAGAAGGCAAATTGGAGATATCCATAATTCGAAAACTTTCAGAGTTAGGTAGGCAACCAATACAGATGACATAGAGTGAATCGCCCTCAACATGCACAGATTTAACATAGTTCGGAGACCAATTTACCTCTAACGTCGGATTTTCTTTATCTGAGACGTCAATTAACTTTAATCCCCAATCGTTATCAGCAATGAACGCATAGCCATCAGGATGGTACGCCACATCTAATGCCCAATCAGTTTCTAAAGAGCCAAGTTCCCTGCCATCAATTTGAAATGTCAACCAGTTCGGTAGGGGTGAGCCGTCTGCTAAAGTTGCCGTAAGTGTAAGGGAGTCCCCAGCATCTGAATCAGAAAAAACATCTCTGACATTGAGATCTAGACTATATGATTGACCAATTGCGGCATATTGATCCGATACAGGATTGGTCAAGGTAGGAGAGGAGGCACCTCTACGCGGCTCGTTAGACAGAGCCTCTGCAAAACAGTATTTTTGAAAAATCCCAGTCAATGAGGTAGCAACCCCCAGAAGAAAAACCCCTCTTCCCCACTCTGCTACCCTGTTCGAAACGGGTCCCATCAAACTAACCATAAAAAATCCTATTTTCTTTCCCAGAAAGCAGACTAGTACAATTTATTTTTTTTCTACAAGGCTTTTACAGGTTTTCCTTGAGGAGCCACCGAGCATTTTGGGTGTAGCCAAAATTGGTGCCGCCGCGCCAGTGCCCCCTTTCAACCAGAAGGGCTTGCTTCCCCGCCTTGGCAGCTCTGCAGCGTCAGCACCAACCACCATAATCTAATACCGTTGAATAATAATTCCTTTATACTTTTCCACATACCACAAGACCCCGGTGAAGATCCTCGTGTTAGGCCTAACTTGTAGAAATCATAACCAATAGCTATACTGGTGCTGTTTCACAAACTGGGAGATAGCTACGACTGCAATCACAAATCAAGAACGGGGGTTTTTGCATAGCTTATATGAAGGAATAGAGGCTCCGCTCTCCCTGACAGGTGAGGTTAAAACCCAATTGCAGGGAATGCTAAAATGTAGTGGCGACATCCAACAAGATACGCGACTTTCCAACCAACAGAGAGAAATATTACACAACCTCTTTCAATCACGTACTGGGATTCAATCATCAATGATTATTGATTCTTTAAACGAAATTATAGAAGAAGAGACAGAAATTAGTGAACTGAAAATTTTTGATTTATTAAAAGCGATAGATTCAAACGCATATAAAATACTTTATGGAAACAATTTTTCAGACGGAGAAAAGTTCGCAGCTGTTGATGATCTCTCAAGGGTTGTCGATTTGTTTAAATCCTTTGGAAGAGGGAACTCTCCTCCGATTTCAGCTCATTTGAATAGGTTAGTTGGTTATTGTATAGCAAGTTTTAGTGTCAACCGTGGTTTAGCAAATAAACTAAGTAGTTTTCTTATCAAAATGTCTGATTTAAATAGGGCTAATTTTGATTGTATAGAGGAAAAACTTAGAAAAGAAATTGGAATTCAAAACTTAGATGTGGATTTAAAAAAATGGCTTGAAGTTATTTTGGAGATTGTCAGCATAAATATTTTTGATAGAGAAGATGAGTCCTCAATAAGAGCACAACAACTATCAAGAGAACAAGCTGCAAAAAGGCTAGAGCCAGGGCAAGGATATTGGCAAAAGATGGCAAGAGATTACCCAATGTCAGTGCCATTTGCAGCCCTTATACTGCAGAGCTAGCTTTGTTTACGTTCGGTACAAGCTATTTATTTGATGAAAATGAAGAAAATAACATTATGGGGTATACAGCAATGTGTGTTGCAATAACAGCGCAAGCAGCCTTTCAAGTTTACAATCGCTTTAACTTAAACATGAGGTAAATCAATGCTACCTTCTCTCGATAGAACCGGATATCCAAGCTGGAGGGGAAGAGGTACAGCCCCTCCAAACAGTCCACTGATTGAGACAGAAATGGTGGTTGTAGCAGACCCCTCACCCCTTTCGCCGGATAGAGTAACTGTCGAAGGTATGGAAAAAAGAGAAATTCTTGAGCTGATTAACAAATTATGGTACTTCTTTGCCCATGGGCAAGATAAGGCTCCTCTAGACCAAAGAATTCCAGCACTCCTCACTTTAGCAGATATTTTTTCAAATGAAATCAGAAAAGATCCTGAATGTTTCAGTAAAGGCAGTAGTGAACACTCCCCAGTTCATGCTGTGCAAAATAAATTTAAACATATAGCTGGTAATGAAGAATACCATGAACTAACTAAAAATGTGTTGTGGAAGGTGCATAACGCAGAAACAGATGAGAAAATACAAAGCAAGTTAAGAAAACTTATTGCACAGCTCAAAATTCGAAGACCGTGGTAAGCCTCGAAAAAGAGCGTCAATTGGCCAAGAAAGAAAAATTTAACAAAATTTTCCATCCTGAAAGGCCAGCCGTTTAAACTGGTGAGCAGGTCTCAACAGTCTACAACTACATACAAGAAAGTGGCGTTAAAATGCTATTTAACGACGATGATGAGCACGCCGATGCTGATTCTTAATGAGAGTAAACGAAGTCACTGTCTCTCCAACTCAACCTATTGATGAAACAGTCCGTGTGAATACTCCCTCAGCTAAAGCAGAAGGCTTCTCCCGATTAAGGGTTCCTCTGCTCGTACCACAATTAAGGTGTTGAGAGGGCTTCTAGGGATTTGGATACCCAAGCTATCTATTCCGAGAGCTAATTTTTAATGATGGTTTGTTTAGAGGAACTTGTCTCAGCCTGCTCCATCAACAGTAAGGTTAGTATATATGTTAGGAAAGTTTACAACAAG
>JAJFMK010000212.1 GCA_021772215.1 Chlamydiota bacterium
CATCCTCTCCCATCTGCGGAGTCAGTTCTCCCGACTTTGATGGACTCGTCGTTTTATCGGCTCGGAAACAATCATAAAATATCACCTCGCCATTCAGAACTTCTTTCGCATGTTCAAGTAGGGGGATTTGATCTGTAGCGATGAAAAAAATGGTATTCTCCTTTGCATACTGATTTGCTTCATCACAAATGATGGATAAAGGAACCTCTCCGACTTCATTATAGAGGAAGCTACCACGTAGATGGATTCCAATGACATGGTTTCCTTCCATATTTTCACAATAGAATTTATCGATCTTTTCTTGGATAGGTGGTTTTATGGTAATAAACCTATCTAATAATTCTTCTTTAACTTTTCTTCTGAAGGATTTGCTGTATAAATGGGAGCTGCTTGAGTGCTTTTCATACCCAGCTAGCTTCCCTTCTAAGGGTACAGATTTTACGGATTGTCTTTCCTCTTCTGTTAACAGATTCAAATTGTATACATATTGTGAATACCACCAAATTGTTGTAAAAGAGGGGTCATAAACCTCTTTTATGTAAATGGTATCATTACAGTCATAGCCAAGATCTGAAACAGGTTCAAAGTAATATTCCCAACAGTTAAAACTTCCATTATGACCATTTTTTGAGTAATAAGCGGACTTTTTGTCCCAGTGGACGACAGGCGTTTTGTCTGTTTTGACGCACCAGTCAAGATGGTTGAGTACCCAGAAAAATTCTGCAAAAAATCCCCAGTTTTTACACCCTCTGACGCATTTGTTTTCTCCTGCAGAAATAGGTTGAGAAGCTGTGATAAGCAGTAGCGATAATAATATGATCCTCATGGTACTAACCTCTGTTAATCATTAAAAAATCACCTCCGAATCTTATCGGGCAAAGATAATCCTATCAAGGAAAATCTACTATAGCGGCTGTGGTTGAAAAACTCTTCTTCAGTCTATCGCGCTCATTAGGAGCTGAGAAGCGCTTCGGCCATGGAGTGCCAGCAGCTGTCGGTGAGGGAGAGCTTGCCCATAGAGGTGAGGAACTGGTTGATCTCCTCTTTGGCTCTTTGGCGTGCCTGGGGCTCTCCGAGGACAAGGGCGAGGTTGAGTGTGCGTCCCATGGCGGCGTCCTCTTCGATGTCATCGAGGTCGTCAGCGAGCTGAAACGCGGTGCCAAAGTGGTGCGCTCCTTTTTTCACCAAGGGAAGTTTTGCCGGCTCACCACCACCAAAGAGCCAGCCAAAAACGAACGAGATCTCAAAGAGAGCAGCGGTCTTTTGGTGGACCATCTCAAAGGCGGTCTTGCGATCGAGTGAGGGGGGAGCAATATCGAGAAGCTGTCCGCCGCTCGCTCCTCCCATCCCAGTGTTATGTGAGACATTCTCTAAGGCAATAGCAAGAGCGTCAAAGGCGCTGTCGGGAGCTCTGCCTTTGAGAAGCCGCGCATTGCGCCCCACTAGGGCATAGCCTTCTGCAATCAGGGAGTAGGTTGTCAACAGAGATAGTGCCTCACCATGGAGGATATGTAGCGCCGGCTTTCCACGACGCTCCTGCTCATCGTCCATACAGGGGAGATCGTCGGCCACTAAAGAGGCGGTATGAAAATATTCAATCGCTAAGGCACCATCGAGGACATCGAGATGGTTTCCTAAAAGGTCGGCAATTAAAAGGGTAATTGAGGGACGAAAGCGCTTGCCTCCATTCAAAAGGGCATAAGCACAGCTCTCTTTAAGCTTCTCGTCCCCCTTGAACGCCTCAATTTTTTCTAACAAACCCTCTTCAACCCGCTTTTGGTAGGGGTGGAGAAAGGCAAAAGGACATTTTTTAAGGCTGACGCTACACATGTGCTAAGTATCGTAGCATCTTTGGAATTCTATGGAAAGCAGATGATTCCTGAAGGGTTACTACAGGGCTTGCAGCGCGCCCCTTTTTTAAATAGCGTACCGGGGTTGGGCACAGCGTTGCAGCCGGTCTGGGCATCATCTCCTAAGATGGCGCCAATCTTTCTTAAACCGGTTGTGATTTTTTTTCCCTCATAGCGCACCTCTATCTCTTTGCGGTCAAAGAGTAGGTTGGCCAGCTTCGTTCCCGCACCCAAATTGACCCGATTTCCTAAAATCGAATCACCTACATAGGCAAAATGGGCCGCAGCAGCCCCATCAAGTAGGATGCTATGCTTTACCTCGGAGGCGTGGCCGATCACTACCCTATCTCCTGCGATGATGTTCCCGCGCAAGTAAGCGCCGTGACGTACCTCACAGTTTTTTCCTAAGATAAGCGGTCCGCGAATATAGGCCCCGGGTTCTATCACAGACCCCTCCCCAATAGAAACAAGCTCGCGATTTTCAATTGTCACGCCATTAGGAACGCTGCAGGCGATCTCCCCAAGCTCACAGGAGTCCAGGTAGGGCTTGATCGCTTTTAAGGCTTCCCAGACGTTTAAAACCCCTTCAAACAGCTTACGATGTTTCCAAGATGTTAGGTCAAGATAGGCCTCAACGGCAAATTGATCGGTAGTGGCTGACATGTCCTCATTGTAGGATTCTTCACTTTCTTTAACAAGATCCACAAAGGTTATAGAAGAGGTTATATAGAGATATTTCTTCTTCTTCTTCTTAAGGGTGTGGAGTTGTTCACAACCATTTCTTTACAGGAGAGAAGAGACGCTGTTCATACCTCTGTTGGTAAGTTGTTGATAACGTAGACGTTTGTTCACAGTGTTGAGTTATCCCTGCTTCATAAACATTATTGTCGAAAAAATTGTCGATAAGATAAGGTGACCGTCTTTTAGGAAAAAATTATGTTAATACCACCAGTTGAAATAGGGGAAACGGCTCCGTCCCCGGATAATAATGGGGCAATTGTTTCCGCATCAAGCGTTGAATTGGTTGCAGCCGTTGCTTTGGCCGAAAAGGAGAACTGCTGCTCTGCCATTGGACAGCTGAGCGAGGAAACAGTAGCGGAGTTAGACCGCTGGGTCTTAGAAGCGGTAGATGATGAGGAGCGGCGGTGCCGTCTTGAGGCGAAAAAGCGCATTATCGCCTGCACCTTTTCTAGTTTTTGGGTCTCAAGAACTCTTGATTTGAGAGGGCTTTGGCTTTCAAGTCTGCCCGATATTTTTGATGACCCCTTTCTTCAAGAGCATCTTTACGTCTTAATCGTCGTTGAAAATCGACTTGCAGAGCTCCCTAAATCCTTCTTTACGTTGAAAAAGTTAAAGAGCCTAGATTTATCAGGTAACCGAATGAAGAGGCTGCCCTATTTAAGAACAATAATAGATCTCAACTTCTCCTGTCAGTCTGTACGGGTCAACTTAAATGATGTGCAGCTGCCCCCAGAGCTTGAGCGGCTCGACCTCTCGACATGCGGGCTGACAACGCTACCCTCTCTCCCCTCCTCTCTTAAAACCTTAAAGTGCAGCTCCAACCCTTTAGAGAACTTGCCGGATGAAATCGGCGAGCTTAAAGAGCTTGAGCTTTTGGATATCTTTCAGATTCAGGCGACAGAGCTTCCCGACTCTTTGGGGGATTTATTGAAGCTAAAAAAACTCAATTGTGGAGGGAACAAATTGACGACGCTTCCTTCAACGCTCGGGAAATTAAAGGAGTTAAGGGAGCTTAGCTTAAGAGGAAACCGTGAGCTTTCAGAGCTGCCGGCTGAACTGAGGGGCTGTTTAGAGCTTTCGGAAATTGAGACAACCTGGACTAATATTAGCAACGTAGAGGAGATCTTACGAGAGTTAAAAGTTTTGCGTGAAATCAGAGGGCTTAAGGATTGGGCCGAGAGTGAGTCAGAATTTGATTTCATGTCTCGTTGGCAAGATGACGACAGACAGAGGTGCGTCGCCTGGCTTGACAAGCTTAAATCGGCTCACGACTTTCAAAACAGCCAGGACGCTTTAAAGAAAATGGTGCGCCAGATCCTACTCTCTACAGAAAGTAGCGAAAAGTTTAGAGTCGCTTTTTTTG
>JAJFMK010000213.1 GCA_021772215.1 Chlamydiota bacterium
CCCGCAACCAAAATTACGCCCCTAACTCATTGAATTTAGGGGCTTAATTTTGGCTATGGGGGGTAGGATTTGAACCTACGACCTTCAGGTTATGAGAACGGGAGCGAATTTCTGCGGCACATAACGCTTTCGAGCGAAAATTCAAGGGATCAACCTTGGCCGTTTTGGTTTCCTCTTCGATCAACGATCAGGATGTTTCTCCTTCGCTCAGGTCGCGAGATAATGGTAGGCCGCTCCAAGAGACGCACTGGCAGCAAGTACGGGGATCATCCCGACCTTGAACCGGAACATGGCGACGAATGCTGCGGCGGACAGCAGCAGAGAGGGCAGGTTGACCGTGCCCCAGACCGGAACCAGAAGCTTGAGGCCGGCGCTCCTGACTTCGTCCACTTCGCCGAAGATGACGTGGATGGCGAACCAGAGGGCCAGGTTCAAAATAACGCCGACGACGGCTGCGGTTAAGGCCGAGAGCGCAGCGCTGAGCGACCTGTTTCCGCGCAAGGCCTCGATGTAGGGCGCGCCGAGAAAAATCCATAGAAAACAGGGCACGAACGTGACCCAGGTCGTCAGCAAGGCGCCGAAGGTTCCCGCGAGGACCGGATCGAGCCCGCCGGGGTTTCGGTAGGCGCCCATAAATCCCACGAACTGGACCACCATGATAAGGGGACCAGGCGTGGTTTCCGCCATGCCAAGACCGTCCAGCATCTCGCCAGGGGCGAGCCATCCGTGGGTACCCACTGCTTGTTGAGCCACATAGGCGAGCACAGCGTAGGCTCCGCCGAAGGTCACAACCGCCATTTTGCTGAAGAACAGGCCTTCCTGGACGTAAACGTTGCCTACTCCCAGCAAGATCGCGAGGACGGCGATTGGGACGAACCATAGGGAAATGCAGATCGTCGTTACCTTGACCGCCCGCGTGGCCGACGGCCGCGTATGGTCGAGCAGACCTTCTTCGATCAGGACATCGGCGACCGCTACTTGCTTTCCTGGGTTGGTTCCGTGCCCTTTGATGATCACGAATCCTTCTGGATTTAACCGACCACCTGCCAGGCCAATGATGGCGGCGCCAATCACGATCAGCGGGAAGGGCACCTCAAAAAAGAAAATCGCAACGAAGGCGGAACCGGCAATGGTGTACATGTATCTGTTCTTCAGGGCACGCTTGCCGATCCGCAATACCGCTTCGACCACCACCGCCAGCACCGCCGCCTTGATGCCGAAGAACAGTGCCTGAACCAGCGTTTGATTTTGGAAACCGGCATAGAGCACACTGAGCGCAAGAACGACGATTGCGCCGGGAAGGATGAAGAGAATGCCGGCGACGAGACCGCCAAGGGTCCGATGCAGAAGCCACCCGATGTAGGTGGCGAGTTGCTGCGCCTCGGGACCCGGCAAGAGCATGCAGTAGTTGAGGGCATGCAGGAACCGCTCCTCGCCGATCCATTTCTTTTCTTCGACGAGAATCCGGTGCATCAGCGCGATCTGGCCAGCGGGTCCGCCGAAACTGACAAAACCGATCTTGACCCAGACGGCAAGAGCCTCGCGGAAGCTCACCGAGGTTCCCGGATGAGCCGAGCCGCCGCCTGTGCTTTCGCCCACTTGCTCGGCTGGTCGCTCGTTCATTGGTTTGCTCCCTCGCGGCTGGGGCGCTCTGCCTGCACAGGCGGCCAACCATGGGATTCGCCAGCTGCGTGCCGGCACCACCCATAGAGCGCGTCGTAGATCGTCATGCCGAGTTCCAGCATTTCGCGATCGTCTCCACATATGGCCGAGAGGCCCAGCGACGCGGCCAGAAGACCGGCGCATTCGGGCGCCAGATCGAGACGACCGGTATCGGCCCCGCGGACGATGGTCGCCAGTTGCTCGAGGGCGGGCTCCCGAACGCCAAACTTACGGAGGAACGCATCGAAACTGCAGAGGTCGCTTACATGCGAAAACTCGACATCGGGAATATCGAACGGGATCGCGTCGAGTTCAGACGCCGTTTCCTCCAGCCCCTCTGGTGCGACGAAGTAAATGGCCGCCTCTCGGTCTACGAACCGCCGTATGAACCAGGGACAGGCAATGCGGTCGATCTTGGGGCGCTCGCGCGTGACCCAACGGCTCGGCGCATCTTCTCGGAAAATCGGCAACGCCGTCTTGTCGAACGTCAGGCCTCCGGCGGCTCGGTAGGCTTCGATGCCCCCCTCAAGGAAGTAGGCCTGGACGCCAACGGAACGGAGAAGGGCCGCAGCGCTTTGGCTCACTTGGTGGCCGTGAACGCAGTAGACGACGACGTCGCAACGCGGCAGGTTTCGCACCCAGACGTCCGCGGTTCGGTGGTCGCGCCATCCCGCGGTTGGAATAGTGTCCTTGGCCTCGGCGTACACGTCTGACCGCCGCACGTCGAAGACGAGTGGGCAGTCGGCGGTACCGATTCGGCCCCGGAACTCTTGCGGAGACAGGGATGTCTGAAAAGTGCCCATACGCTCAACCCCCCTGAACCAGGAGTGGTCAAGCAGTGCTTGGGCGACGATGCCTTTGAGAAGCCAGGAGACCGCTCCTATCCCGACAACAAATTAATACTCGAACGCACTTCGATGGTCAATTGTTGATTACGCACACCTTATCTTCCGGCACGAAGGTTTCCGCGCAATCACGCTGTTGCTCGCTCCCGCATGATTCCATAGTGATTCCAGTGGCGATTTTGGGCACACAGGACAAGAATCAAAAAACCCGTAACTAATTGAAGTTACGGGCTTAATGTTGGTTGCGGGGGTAGGATTTGAACCTACGACCTTCAGGTTATGAGCCAAATAGGCCTAGGTTTAACCAAACTTACTGAATCACAATAACCTATTATTTTATATAGCATTTTTAAATGTATTCGTTTAATCATGATGCCTGGACATTGCTCATATTTACGTAAATAGGTAGCCCCATGGTAGCCCCAAACGAAACAGTGAACTTTACCAAGGCCGTTTTGGGGGCGCTCCCCCTACCCTCAACGGGCAAGCGTTTTTCATTTAAAGACAAACGAGTAAACGGGCTGATCATCCGGGTTACAGCGAACGGACAAAAGACATTCCAACTCTACCAGAAACACCAAGGACGGCCGGTCAGGGTGACGCTGGGAACGTTCCCGGACATGAGCATTGAGAATGCCCGGACGGAGG
>JAJFMK010000214.1 GCA_021772215.1 Chlamydiota bacterium
CTCATGCTCAAGGCGGGCAACCTCTTGAACCATATCGCGCACCCTTTTTGCCTCGAAGCCTCCAAAGGAGGTCTCGAGCAGCTCATGCATCTCGCTCATAATCTTTCGCAAAGCTAAAAAGGCGTCTCTATTTTTCTGTAAGAAGCTATAAAATTTATCTCTAATCTTCTCAGGAAAGGTGAGCTTCTTTAAGGTCATCGAGATCGCAATATCCTCAACGACATCGGCAATGTGATCCTGATACTCTAAAATTTCAAGAAGATCACCTCTAGCTATCGGCAAAAAGAGGCTCGCCGAAAGATGGTTACGGATATCATTTTTTAAAAGATCCGCCTCATGTTCCATCTTAGAGATCTGCTTGGCGATCTTTTCGATCTCCTCTTGATCCCCTTTTTGTAAGGCCGCAAAGAGAGGGTCAATCGCATCGACGCAGTGGCCCACCTTCTCCATGTGAAGCTCTAAAGGGGCAAATGGTGAGCGCCCAAACATTTTCGTTAAGGTCAGCATTAGAGCCTTAATCCCCCATAATCTTGATCTGATGCTTTGAGGAGACAAGCCAGTAGACAAGACCAACAGCCGCAATCAGCGCGGCTGTTGCGTACATATGCCCTGCAGAAACCGCCGTATAGTCGATAATGATTACTTTTCTAGAAATTGCTGTGAGCGCCGTCGCTAAAACAAGAGGGACATGTATAGTATCCTCAACGAGGAAATAGATGATATTTAAAAAGATCTCAATTGCAATCAAGACCACGAGAACCGATCCGAGTGATTCAAAAATTGACTCAGAGCTAAAAACCTCGCCGTAGCTCGCTAAAAACTCATTGTAAATGTGGACCACCACATCGACCATTGCCCAGAAGACGACGAACACCATCAAAACGGCCAAAATCCGGACGCTGAAACCTACGATGGACCCTAAAAAACGAGCAAAGGGATCTTTATGTTTTGTCTCTATCATTTATTAACCTCCTTACGGCCCACCCACTCATTTTAGAGTGGGTGGTGATAGTTAAGCTTGCTGATTCCAAGACAAACTATTTTGCCAAGAATCAAATTTCGAAAGCGCCAGTTTAAGCACAACAGGAGCGCCAACCGTTACAGCCACAACAACAGCAGGTGTAGCGCCCACTGCGGCCAGTTTTACAAAGTCGCCGCTCAACTTATCGGCAAAGAGCGCCGACAGTGCGGCAAAAGTGGAAATTGCGACGCTGCAGACTCCCATCACCTGAAGCTGGTTCGACAGCTCAGGATAGCTCTCCTTTGTCAGGTGAGAAAGTGTCAGCTGAGTGCAGGCAAAGGCCAACCCGGCTCCTACGGCAGCTGTTGAGACTAAAGCGCTAGCCAGCGGCTTGCCAAGGCTCTCTCCAAATTGCGTAAATCCCTTAACAAGCCATGTTGACGAGGCGCTCTCAAAACCGTTTAAAACAACTTGTGGAGAGCCGCCCGTATAGACAGCCATCGCCGTTGCCACGCGACCCATCTCTGAAACCAGCTGATTGATCGTTAGATGAGCTATCGAATAGACCGAGACGTAGCTGCCAAGCTTACAAACTCCTTGGAGAGCCTGCGATGCACTTTGGGATAGATTTTCCTCGTTTTGATCAGAAGATTGCGATCCCAAAATAGCGCAGATTTGCCCAACTTTACAGGCAACAGATGCCAACATCGCATGGCCAATGTGCGTAAGGACGCGCGAGCTAGCTTCAGCTGTCATAAATGGGGAGCTCACACCATACAGAACCGCAGCAAAAGAGCACTGTTGAATTGCCTCCAGGGCCGCTCTACTTACTAAATCTTCGCCACTCCAATTATCTCTTCTGTCTGCTTCAGTCACAAACGAAGTGACTCCATCTTTAATTGTTACGGGAAAAAAAGAGCTCATCCTCAAACCTCCAGGTAGTGTTAAGTAAAAAGTGGATCTTAGCGAAAGATTTCATTTTGATAAAGCATATTGGTTATGGCACAGTGGAACTAGATGGTTTCTCTTCTCAAAGTCAAAGATCTGACGACACGTTTAAACGTTCGTGGCAGACAGGTAAAAGTTGTTGATCAAGCCTCCTTCACGCTCGAACGGGGCAAAACATTGGCGCTTGTTGGTGAGTCGGGCTGCGGCAAAAGCATGACAGCGCTCACGCTCATGCAGCTGATTCCCAAAGAGATCCTCGGCTCTATTGAAGGAGAAGTCCTCCTCGAAGGCGAAAATCTACTGAAGGCCTCAACTCAACGTCTTCGCCTCATGCGTGGATCCACCCTGTCGATGATCTTTCAAAATCCAGGCGCCTCTTTAAATCCTGTCTACACAATCGGCGATCAGATGCGCGAGGTGCTCTACATTCATGAGGGAATTGAGGAGGAGGAGGCGTCACACCGGGTCGTCAATGCCTTAGAGGAGGTAGGTATCCCCTCTCCAAAGGCGCGCCTTGATTGCTATCCTCACCAGCTTTCGGGAGGGATGCTCCAAAGAGCGATGATTGCCATGGCTCTGCTCCTCAAGCCGAAAATTTTGATTGCCGATGAGCCGACGACGGCTCTCGATGTCACCGTCCAGGCGCAGGTTCTCGATCTGATGCGCTCTTTGCAAAAGGAGTTTGGGATGGCCATTCTACTTATTACTCATGATATGGGCGTGGTGGCTGAAATGGCAGATGATGTGATGGTGATGTATGCGACACAAGGAATTGAACATGCCACCTCTGCTGCGCTTTTCGATCAGCCCCTACACCCCTATACGCAAGGGCTCTTTGCCGCCCGCCCACGTCGCGGCGGAGTGAAAAAGCGGTTCGAAGCAATCAAGGGCTTTGTCCCTGAGATCGACAATCTCCCGACAGGCTGCCATTTCCATCCGCGCTGTCCCCATAAAATGGACAAATGCGTCCATGGCGCTGTGCCCTCCTTTGTTCAGGATAAATCCTCTGTTAACTGTTGGCTCTATGAACCTACCCGCAAATTATAGATCTATGACACCTCTTCTAAAGATTAATCAGTTAAAAAAGTACTACCCTATCTACAAGGGAGTTTTCAAACGTAAAACGGGTGATGTGCAGGCGCTGCGTGAAGTCGACCTCACCCTCTATCCTCAAGAGACCGTCGCCATCGTCGGCGAGTCGGGCTGCGGCAAGAGCACTTTAGCGCAATGTGTCATTCGCCTCATCGAGCCCACCTCGGGGAGTGTCACCTTCTTAGGCCGAGAGATCGCCCATGAACCAAAAGAGGCGCTTCTTCCATTGCGCAGAGAGATCCAGATGGTCTTTCAAGACCCCTTCTCCTCTCTCAATCCACGAAAAAGGATCAAAGATATCCTAGTTGAGCCGCTCCTCTATCATAAAGTTTGTCAAACAGAAGAGGAGGCGCTCAAGCTAGCTAAAGAGACTCTTGCAGAGGTGGGACTAAATGAGGGCGCTCTTAACCGCTTTCCCCACCAGTTTTCTGGAGGACAGCAGCAGCGCATTGCCATTGGCCGCGCCATCATCTTAAAACCTAAACTTATTATCCTCGATGAGGCGGTCTCCTCCCTCGATGTCTCCGTCCAGGCTCAGATCTTAAACCTCCTCGCCTCCCTCCAAGAGCGCTATCGACTCAGCTACCTCTTCATCACCCACGATCTCCAGGTCGTCGAGCAGTTTGCCGACCGCGTCTTTGTCCTCTACCTAGGTAAGGTGATGGAGAGCGGCCCCACAAAAGAACTCTTTTCAAAACCTCGCCATCCCTACACCGAAGCGCTCCTCTCCGCTGCTCCCAAAGAGTATCCTACCGAAAAGCGCGAGCGGATCCTCCTCAAAGGGGATCTGCCCTCACCCATCGATCCTCCCCCAGGCTGTCCCTTCCACACCCGCTGCCCCTACGCACAAGAGATCTGTAAAGAGCCTCCCCCCCACAAATCCGACGGCCCGCAAGATTGGTTCTGTATCCTAGACCTCACCAAGAAAAAGGATATCTCTAATTTATAGAGGACCTTGCAAAATATCGTTTTCTAAGGAGATAATTTACTATCTACCCTAGGAAAAACTATGTCGCTTACCGTTGGTCAATCACACTCAGTTGCAGCTCAGAGTGTTAACCCCTCATCCTCAAACCCAGTCGCTGCCTAAACCTGTAGCATCTAGACCGTCGCAAACCCTCAATTCTCTCTTCAAGCCGGAGAGGTCATTAATGATTCTAAAAGAAAAATCTTTCCATTCTGCAGAACAATCGCTCTGACTCTTGGCAAATTTGCTTGTGAGATTGGAAAAGCTTCAATTCTGTGAATTAATTTTTTATGTCTGATCGCTTTTGACGTAGAAGGGAAGAGAGGGTATAATAGGGTCCTAGTGCCTGATCATACAACCCCAACTAAAAGAGCCTTTGCCTGGAGCTTTTTGCTCACGGCCCCCTTTTGGATCATGTACCACTTTCTGCCCTTTATCTTGGTGCAGGAGCTGGGGGCGACAACTGAGCAGGTGGCTGTAATGGTCTCACTGAGACCGGTTGTCTCTTTGTTAAGTATCTATTTTAGCTCAGCGATCGCCAACCGCACAGATAGAATCAAAAAAAATATTATCTATTTAACTCTTTTGGCCCATCTGCCGATTCTTTTTTTTCCTTTTGCAACAAACACCTGGTACTTCATCGCCGCCTCTGCCTTCTTTATCTCCTGTGAAAAGGGGGCCAAACCAGCCTGGATGGAGCTTTTAAAAATAAACCTTAAAAGTGATGAGCGCCAGAAGCTCTTCTCCTGGGTCGCCACCTGCTCCTACAGCTTCGGCATGCTGGCACCTTGGATCTTTGGCATCCCGATGGATCAGGTCCCGGGGCTCTGGCGCTGGCTCTTTGTAGGGACCTCACTTCTTTCGATGAGCGCCCTTCTCGCACAGATAAAAATTAAAGTTGATATCAGCGAAGTACCAAAGATAGAGAAAATCAGCCGCGTTCAAGCCTTTTTAAAGCCCTGGATTGAGGCAAAAAGACTTTTGGCAACAGATCCGCTCTTTCGACTCTTTCAGTGGGGCTTCTTCTTCGGAGGAGCTGGCTTGATGTTGATGAAGTCAGCGATTCCCCACTTCATTATGAGAGAACTTGGCTTTAGTTACACCGAGCTCTCCTTCGCTGTGGCGCTCTATACGGCTCTTGGCTATGCAACCACCTCTCCTTTCTGGGCGAAGTGGATGCGCAAAGAGAACCTCTTTCAAGTGGTGGGGCTAGTTACTCTTATTATGGCGATCTTTCCTCTCTGCATCTTAGGCGGAAAAATTCACATCTACATGATCTACCTCGCCTACGCCCTCTACGGCATCATGCAGGCGGGCAGCGAAATCAGCTGGCACCTCTCCGGGCCCCTCTTTGCTAGGCAGGGAGACAGCTCTACCTACACCTCTGTAAATGTGCTACTTGTAGGCGTTCGAGGATTGATCTTCCCTTCCATTGGCACGCTATTATTGAGTAGCTTCATGCCCATAACCCCCCTACTAGTAGGCTCCCTTCTCTGTCTCATCGGCACCTACTTAATGCTAAGCCAGAGACAGTTTCAAAAAATTTCTCTAGGTAACGCTGAATAAAAAGAGCTTTTTTGGTAAAATGTCGTCTGCCATGGCTAATTGTAAAAACAGGGAGCTTTCAGACCTTAAAGAGGCGATCAGCCTCCTGAAGAGCTTTGTCAATGAGCAGCAGGTGAATTCCCTTCCCCAAAAAAAGTTGATCCTACTAAAGAACAATCCCTTAGTGCAGCTGGTTAAGTTGCACCTGACGAAGCAAAACAGAGTTGAAGCCACCAGCAAGCCCCTCACCCACGCTATCGAACAGATCAAAAGACACCATCGCTTACTAGAGAGATTGACCTGCGGCAGCGAGGAGGAAGCGGGGTTCGCTATAAAGGCAAAAGAGGCGATCGAAGGCTACAATAGACTTATCTCCCAAAGCAGCTCTCAACCCAACACTCTCACTGCCCGCATCCGCCGCTTTCTCTTAGGAGATGAACCAAAAATCAAAGGGAAGAAAATTTTCTTGCCGACACCTGCCAAACTGTCGCTCACCAATTCAAGCCAACCTCATAGCTCTATCCTTGACACTTTTGAGCAGTTACCTCATCCTCCGAAAAGCGCTGCTGTCGACCTCTTCCGAATGAAAATAATCCGCGAGATTGAGGATCGAGGGCTCCTCTCAATTGGCCAGACCTTAAGAGAGGTTAGATCCGCCCCTATAGATGCTGTGGCGGTGCGCTCTGTCAAAAGCGGCGATCTGGCGGGAGGATCGATCGCTTCCTTGCGACAGACCTGTATCCCCTTGCCGGGTGAGAAGTTCCACTTCTCGGCCCTATTTGAGCGAGGGGCCAATAGTGAAATACGAGGAGTTCCCATCGGAGACATAACCTACCATCTCACCTCTCAGCAGACAGGGTTCCCCGACCCTGCCCTGATCTGTGGCTTTGGTTTCTGCGAAGAGCTGATGCCGAGGCTCCCTCTACGCCCTGAAGTGGCGCCTAGCCTCGAGCTGCTCTTAAACCGCAAACATGAGGTAGCCTTTGCTCTGCTGCCGCAAGGAGCGCTCAACCAAAAGGCAAAGCAGCTCTACAGCATGCAAAAACAGCTCTTCGATCAGGATCGAAGCTACTTTATCACCAAGCACCGCGCAATCGTAGAGAGGATTTTACGCCTTTTCGAAGCCGATGAGGCGGATCTAAGACGTATCAAGAGCTACTTCCAGAAGCTTCTGCAGACAGCTCCCGATTACGATGAGCTCTCCTCACTCTACCGACTGCTGAATGAAGCGACTATCGAAGCGGTTGCAACTCTTGAAAATAGCCTGCTTAGCTACGATGCGATGATGGACAAGCCCTCCCTAGCTGTTGTGGAAGAGTCTCTCATCAACGGACTCAATGAGGAGATCCTCCCCAAAATTGGTGACGACACCCTCCTCAACACTCTACAGCGCACCTTGGTGAGGCCAACAGCGCGCTTTATCCTCCAGAGCGCCTCAGAGAAACATCACTTCCCGCCGCCTACACTTACGCAAGCGGAGCTTCGCCTCCAGTCAGCTATCTTCTATCAGCAAATCCACTTCTTCCAGCAGCTTGAAGATCCACAAACGACCCTCGATACCGCCGAGATACTCACCGCCTCTCACAGCTACTTCGACACCCTCCTCGCCCTCTTAAAAGGCGAAAAGGCCTCCACAACCGGAGAGCTCGCCCTCCACCTCGTCGAAGAGGTGGAAGGCTACTACAACAGCCGCTACTTAGAGTCGGCGGTTTGAACTGCCCACTTTTCCGTGACTCCTCCTATTTAGGTTTCAAAGCTCCCCATAGCTCCGCTCGATGACTTTTAAAATTGGATTCACTGCTAAAGAGAAGCCGCGGGGCCCATGTGGCACTATCTCGCTCAAACTTCTCGACAGCCAGCTTCATTGCATTGAGACGCTCCGCCATCTCCGCCTCTCCCATCTGGAAGAGAGTAGCAGCCCTCTCATCTAAAAGGATCAATCTTTTGACTTCAATGGGTAAGGTTTTCATGCGATCAACCAGCTTCTTTAGATAGTCACATTGAACGATAGAGTTTTTTGACTCTAACCTCTCTACTTGAGTACGAATCTCCGCTGACCAATTCTTGTCTTTATCCAAGCTCTCAACGAACAGTTCCAGCTGTTCCACCAACTCCCAGGTGAGTCCCACTTTGAAGGAGGTGTTGGGACCTAATGAAGTTCCAAGTTTGATCAGTTGACCGATCATAGTTACATTGACCGATTCGCCCTTTATGAGTAGAAGAGCTTTATCTAAAAAGGATAAAGAGAGCTTAGATCCAGCAAAGGCAGCTCCTTCTAAGTTAGAATTTGTTTTAAGTTGTTCGATGATCTCACCTTTATTCTTATCACCATAAAGAGATAAACAACAGATCAAAAAGGTGAGAATCTCCGACTCTCTTTCTTCAGGTTTATGAAGAGATAGAAGAAAATAGACCAGATCAAGCTGTAGGTCATGCCCCTCAACAAGTTCTGACAGCTTGGTATGGTCGGGAATTAGATCGGCTCTCTTTCGTCCAGCTTTTAGACTCTCAAAGCTCTTTTGAGAAAGCTTTGGCAAAGCTGAAGCGAGTAGTCTGAGAACCACCTCTCTATTCTGATCTCCTTGATAGCTTTCAATAGCGCGAAGCACTTCAACCCAAAGGGTTCGACTCTCACAGCCAAAAAAGAACTCTATAACTTTGTAGATGTCACTATTAGGGTCGCTGCTTAAAACTGTGGCAAAGGTCGTTTTCGTCTTTACAAAATCTGAATCAACGAGCGCTAGAAGCGCTTCAATGTAAAAACCATCGATATTCGTCTTAAAGACCTCAGTAAAAAGAGCGGCATCATCCAGCGCTAGATGAACATTACTGTAACCTTGATGAAACTTGGCCCTCTGCTCAGGGGTTAAATCCTTTAACGCAATCAAGGTATTGGGCAGCAGGTTAACCTCTGTTGAGACCAATCGAAAAGAGGAGACCACTTTTTTCGCCTCATTGTCTGAAACTACAGCATCACCAAAAGTCTTCTTGTAAGCTTCGACATCCGCCTTTTCTCTTTCCATTATGAGATTGCTTTCATATGCCTCTAGCTTACTCGCTAAGTTACTCGGATCTTTCAGACAAACTTTAAGACCTCCAACCGCTGTTTGGCGCAAATCCCCCTCAATAGAGAAAATGAGCTTGGCGATCCGCTGGATGAGTTCACTATTATCTATTAGAAAAAAACTACATAAAGCCTTCGACTCCTCACCTCCCCTTCCCTCACTCTTTAACCATTCGATTGTGTCGTCAGGAAGCTTGTTGATCGCTCCGACCCACTCAATTAGCCGATCAAAAGAGCCTTTGCCTAAGAAAAGAATTTGAGCCAGATCCTCTAAGACCCCAAACTTCACAATCCATACTGTTTCTCGATCTAACAGCTCTCGATACGTGCTAAGCATCTGAAAATTATCGAAAGGTCTTAGGTCCTCTTTTTCCATAGAATCGGGCTGATGCTGACAGCAGTTGGCAAGAAGCTTTAAAAAGAGGGTAAAATCCCTTCCTTTATCTACCTTCCGGCTATTCTTTTGCGAGGCGACAAGATAGTCGATTAGTAACTTCCAGCGGCCACCGCTCCCCTTTTTATGAAAAAAGATACAGACCCTGTTTAAATCTTCGGCAGCCCCAGCTGTTTTGGCACTGTTTACAAGGTCAAGCAGAGCGTTAAAGAGATCGGCTCTCTTCGATTCGTCAGTTCCCCTAAACAGAGAAATAAAGGGATTTTCAGCCTCCTCATCCTGAGGCGGAAAAAGAGTACTTGTACGGCAGAGAAGCTGCGCTATTTTTATGTCATTAACATCTGGTAGTAGAGACTGGATCCCACTCATAACCTCAGCAGGAATCTCATCCACTTTTACAGATAAAGGGCCTGACTTTATAGCTGACCAAATAAAACTCGAAACAAACTCTGTCGCTTGAGGGACACCCGGTATCCAACTTACCCAAGAATACAACCCTGCGCTTTGTGCGCCCGTTGCTCCACCTGCTTGCATCTTCACCTCCAATCTTAAGGATCAGATTAAAACATATTTTATGAGAAAAGGGCGAGCTCTTTGGAACTTAGCTGGCGGTAGGCGCCGGTGGGGAGGGTGCCAAGAGTATAGGGACCGATCTGAATGCGTTTTAAGGCTATGCACTCTAGGTCACAAGAGCTTAAGAGCTCTCGAACCTCGCGCTTTTTTCCCTCTTTGACCCCAATCTTTATTGTATTTTTTCGAATTTTTTCTACTTTGACAGGAACCACGTTTGTCCCTTCAACTTTGCAGCCTCTCGATAACCTTTTTAGGTGATCGATGGTCACCTCACGGTCCACTTTGGCAATGTAGAGCTTGGTGAGGTTGGCTGAGGGGTGGATGACGCGGTTGGCGAAGGCGCCGTCGTTTGTGACGATGATCAGCCCCTCGCTCTCTTTGTCGAGACGACCGGCTGTGAAGAGCCGCATTTTTATCTCAGGGAAGAGGTCGATGACAAGCTTAGTATTAGGGGTGTTACGGACATTAGAACAGAGATAGCCACGCGGCTTGTTGAGAATAAATTAGACCTTCTCTTCGGGCGGTTTGACCCTTTTGCCGCGCACAGTGATCTGGTCCTCTTCGTCGACCAGCTCTTGAGGCTTTAAAATCTTTTTTCCATTGACCTTGACGAGTCCGTCAAAGATCAACTCCTCAGAAGCTCGCCTGGAAGCAACGCCACATTCAGCTAAATATTTTCCTAACCGTCTCTTTGCCATAATTGGCCAACATTATAGCAAATTATCGTATATAGTGCATATAGGAGAGCCGAAGCTTATCCAAGGCGTCATCCATAGAGGAGAGATTCCCCGGCCTGACATTCAATGTGTCGCTGACCACCTCAGCAATGCGCCGAGTGGCCCTGTGCATCTCATTGTACAGCTTAATAACGTTATTGAAAGCAGCTGAGGCTTTTTTAGGGTCTAAGGGAACATCCCCTCTGGCGGCCTCATCAAACGATTTAGCTAAAGTCTTGACGACCTGCTCAAACTCTCTTGAGTTCCCTGGATCCCCTGAAACGATCTTCCCCTTTTCAGCATGGATGTGACCGTGGGTCGCAGCAGTTAAGATATTTAGAACTGATTGAATTTCACTCATAGTTTGTCTCCCGTTACTTCCTCTATTCTAACTCTCTGAAGTTAAGGGACTTTC
>JAJFMK010000215.1 GCA_021772215.1 Chlamydiota bacterium
CCAAATCCCTAGAAGCCCTCTCCACACCTTAATTGTGGTACGAGCAGAGGAACCCTTAATCGGGAGAAGCCTTCTGCTTTAGTTGAGGGAGTATTCACGACCTTCATTGAATATAGCAATGTGGTTATCGGTTGGATTTGTTATTCCAAAATACTCGTTTTTTGGAAGACCACCTGGTACAACCGCATCTGCTAATGAGTTGAACTCTGCTGCGGCATCAGGAAGCACCTTAGTGAGATCTGAGACAGCGTCAAGAGTTGTATGAGCAAGACCTGAACCATACTCTCTTAAACACTCTGCGAAAGTGTAATCGTCTTGAATCTGCCCCTGGGGAGTGTGTTGTATTGCCTGGTCAATTTGCCCCGCATATTGCCCGGTTTCATTTTGGATTGTGTTCGAGAGGTTAGGGGCATTTTTTACAACATCCAATAGAGCGTTGTAGTTATCAGGTGAATAGGTTGGACTAGGTTGCGTTATAGGAGAGGGCTGTTGCGGTGCAGATGATTGTTGAGGGGGAGGTGAGCCTGCACCACTGCCTTTCCCCCCTTTGCCTGATTCACCTCCATTAGCAAGTGCTCCGGCAATAACAGCGCCAGCCCCTCCTGCTAGGTTTGCGGAGGTTGATCCAGCAGTACCAGCACCTGCCGCTGCCGCTCCGCCTGCGCTAACTCCTACAGTGGACGAGCCTGCAGCGGCGGTACTGGCGGCACCAGCGCCAGCAGCTGTAGAACCCGCAGCAGCCGTTGATCCAGCAGTCCCTGCTCCTTGGGCAGCTGCGCCAGCAGCTGTGGCTGCCCCGGCTGTTGAAACGGCAACTGCTGCAATTACTACTGCTGTGACTGCCACAACTACGATTGCTCCAATGATAATGGGTTTTTTATGTTTATGTGTGAATGACTTTACATGTCTCCATTTTTTTGATAGCCAATTGCAAAGGATGATATCTCCATCGCCATAGTAGACGGCTGGAATGATTTGATAATTTGCCTCATTACCTAGAAGATAGGCGTACTGACTCGGTATAGGATTGTCGTAATAGAGAGAGTGGATATCCTGATCCAGCAGCAGCTGATCTGATTCATCTAAGGAGGCTTTTTTAGCAAGTTCTGCAAGAAGGGTCTCAATTTGATAGAGTTGTTCTATAGTGCAGACCTGCTCTAGCTGGTCATTCTCAATCAACTCCAGAAGTTCTAGGAGTTGATCGTAGTTTAAAGTTGAATCAGCAAGTGTGATCGGGTCTGGATGAGGCTGGACAATGCGAAATGTCGGTTGTGGTGGAGGGTGCGTTGGATGAATAGATAGAACTGGAAAAAGACACAGGGTAAGGACTCTTATTAAAATATTCTTAAACATATTGCCCTCCTCAATTTAAGAAATCCTTGTTGGGATCTTGGTTCACAAGGAATTTATCTGCAATGCATTTTGTAAAAAATCGACCCCGTAAGCTGTTTTGATTTTCTTTTAAAAACTCTTTGTCGAATTAATTCCCTAGATCTATAAGATACTCTTCGAGGTTTCAATTTTGTAATTAGAAAGGTCCTATTCATACACGAAAACCGGATGATTTAAAAACATAACTGAGTGGAAGGAGCCAGAATATTATGCGGAGTAATTGTCGAAGAATCGCCAAAGAACAAGACGAAGCGAGGCTTTTCGATAGTTACGATGAGTTGGCAAAGGGATTATCAGAAAGCTCTATTCTGAGAAAACCAGTTGATCCTGCTTACCACTTTATTTCCTATCTAAAAAAAGGGATCCACGTTCTAGATGCTGGATGTGGATCTGGCTTTTACGCAAAGCTCTTTTTAGATCAAGGTTTTAATGTGACAGCTATTGATGGTTCAAAAGAGATGTGTGACTTTGCAACCCGATTCGCTGGTTGTCCTATTCAGCACATTAGCTTTGATGACATGAAGTTCGAAAATCAATTCGACGCTATATGGGCAAATAATTCGCTTGTGCATTATTCAGGCAAAGAGCTTGCAGCTATTGTTCCTAAGTTTCTAGACTATCTTAAGGTGGGAGGCATTTGGTACATGAGTTTTTTTCATGGTGTGAAAAGAAAGAAAACTCCTATCCCTTTTTATTGTAGGACAGAAGAACTGCTGAGAAAACAGCTAGCTCAATTCTCCGAACTTGAAGAGAAAGAGTGTTGGTTAAGTTCGGGGAAGACAATGATTGGGGAGGAGAGAGGTTTTTTACATTACATTGTTCAAAAAACCAAAGGGAGGGAAATATGAAAATTGAAGAGCTTAAAAAAAATCGACTCCATCTATTTTTACAGCTTTTCAAAATTCCCTTGTCGAAATAATTGGCTAGATCTATAAGAGATTATTCGAGGTACTGTTGGTTCTCTTTCGCTAAGTTAAAGGCTTAGGTCGAAAGGGACCATGGATGCGCCACCTTTATTGGTAATGGTAAAATGAAAAGATTGCTCGTTTTGACACTTCTTCTACCTCTCTTATCCCTCCAAGGAGCGGATGCGAGGCGTGCTGTCGCCTTTTTGAAGCCGGCACAAGGTTATGATGGGGCGAAGGGAGTGGTCTTTTTTAGTGAAGCCAAAGATGGTGTGCGTATTGAAGGTAGCTTTACTGGATTGAAACCTGGAAAGCATGGCTTTCATATCCATGAGAAGGGTGAGTGCAGCCCGCCGGATTTCTCTTCCGCTGGAGGACATTATAATCCGTTAGCTTTGATCCATGGCGCGCCGGATGCTCCTAAAAGACATGTGGGAGATCTGGGAAATATTGAAGTGGATCAAAAGGGAAAAGCGCACTATGTTTATATTGATCGTCTTGTGACGCTTAGCGGCCCCAATTCTGTTATTGGTAAGGCGCTAATCGTGCACGAAAAACCGGATGACTTAAAATCACAACCTACAGGAGCGGCAGGAGCCAGAATATTATGCGGAGTAATCGTCGAAGAATCGCCAGAGGACTAAGCACAGGCCTCATCCTATTTTCTACACTTCTGACAGCCGAAGAGCAGGCAGGCTTCTCCTCTATTGCTGTGAAGCATCGAGAGCATAAAGGTATCGGCTATGAAGATGGCTATACATCTTTAGATCTCTTCTTCGCTGCTACACCTCGCAATGGCTCTATCTTTGCAGATCTGCGAGGCCACGCCTTCAATGATGGCACCTTCGCTGCGAACTTAGGACTCGGCGCTCGTCTTTGTACTGGAAGCTCCATCTTCGGCGTTAACGCATTCTACGACTTCCGTGAATATCCAAAACATGTACCTCTCAACCTCGAGCCGTCAGGTTCCCTCCACCGCGTCGGTGGCGGTCTTGAAGCGTTCTTCTGCAATTTTGAGCTGCGCGCCAACGGCTACGTCCCCGTCGGTGTGACAAAAGAGGTGACCCCTTGGGAATTTTCCCACTTCAACGGCAACAACGCTATCTTTGATCAGCGTGGTATCAAAGCGCTACCCTCTGTCGATGGTGAAGTCGGCTATCGCTTCTGCTGCGGCTCACCGCTCGAGCTCTTTGTCGGAGGTTCTCCCTATTATCTCTTCAGTCGTGATGACCAATTTGGCGGTGTCGCCGGCGGTAAAGGACGCGTCAGCGCCTGGATTTATAATATGATCGGCGTTGAAGTAAGCGTTAGCTACGACCAGATCTACCACACCCGTGTTCAGGGGATGCTGACCTTCTCACTCCCCTTAGGCTTCTTCTGCGGCGCTCCTTGCGAACCTCCAGCACCCTGCATCCCTACCTGTATTCCCCGCACCTGCCGTCCTGTCTACCGCGAAGAGATTATCCCACTACAAGATCGCAGAAAAACCAAGATCCTTATCGATCCAGAAACTAGCAATCCCTACAATTTCATCTTTACACAAAACAACTTCATCGGAGCTGGCAACGGAACCTTTGAAACTCCCTACAGCGCCCTTTCCGTCACAGAAGCTGTCTCAGAACCAGGCGACATCCTCTACGTCCTCTTCGGCGACGACACCACAATGAACATGGATCAAGGTATCACCCTCCAAAACAACCAAAAGCTCATCGGCTCCGCCGCTGACCTTACTCTGAATGACTACACAATTCCTGCTCAGACTCCTGGTTTGTATCCTTCGATTGAGAATGCTACTGGTCTGTCACGCGCCATAACTTTAGAGACAAATAATGAGGTAGCGGGTCTTAAGATTATTAACTCTGACGTTGGAATTTTTGGGGATAATACCACTAAGCATGCCCTACATATCCATGATATGTGGATTGAGGTAGCTGATAGAGCTGTTCAGCTGACTATTGATAATGGTAGCACGGCGATTATTGAGAATTCGTTCCTATGTGGAAGTGCAAATACTAACCCAGCTGTTGATTTGTTAGTTAGTGGCGAAAGTAGTGTTAAAATTCAAAACAACCAAATATTAAATTTATCTGGGAATGCGGGTCTTAATATTTTTTCAAACGAAAGCTCATTTATTGTTGAAAATAATTTACTGAAAGACACTTTTACCTATACTGGTTTTAGCGGAAATCAAACCTTAAGAGCTTTAGGAAACGCAGGTGTTAATCCTTTAGTCGATACTTATATATTTGTTAACAATGCCGGGCAATTGCAAATTGAGCTTCCAAACCCTTCAGCAAATCCAGCTACTAATATTAACAAATTTGAGTCGTTGAATGTTGGAGCCCTATCAATAGCAGGAGATATTGTTTTTGTACCTCTATCCGAGTAAGTTAACTTGTTAACGTTCAGTAAAACCAAGTAAAGAGATAATTTTGGAATATCTAACCTGTTAAGAATTAGTCGAATATCAAAACTGTAGACTTTACCTAGGTTCAAATAAATTTTCCAATCACTTATAATGGAACACATAATTTGCATTTTATCAGAAACAATAGCACAATAAACGTGTGAAAAAGTGAGGTAAATTATGTCATTGGTTCCAGGAGGATCAGGCTTTCTAGGTAGCTTAACTACCTCAAATAATGTACCACCGGCCGATGTTGCTGGTATTTGTGTATCTCATCGTACCTGGGAAGGTCTAGTTCAAGATGTTGTTAGTAACCCAGGAAAATACGAATTATCTGGTGTTAGCTCGTTGTCAAGGCGAGGAATACCTATTGATGGTACTCTTTTTGACCCGACGGCTTCTGAAGTTACTTTAGCCGCTTCCGATGTGGTATCAAGTGCTTACTCGATTCACATTTCAGGTGGAAAGACTCTTCATCTCCATGACGTTTCAAGTGGACAAGTTGTATCGACTACTACAACCGAGGGGGGTAGTCCTACTTCACCGACAAATACTATTCTTAGTCCTGGATCTGTGGCGTTTTATTCTCACACTGCTGTTCTTCAGAGAAATGGTCAAGTATCGATGATTGTTAGAGGTGACTTTTCTACTGTGAGCACCATTTACCATGTTCTAATGGACTCTAATGGTAACCCACTAACATCTAACGATTTTATTTCTGCAATCACTAGTGGGCCTTTCCAAGTTGAGCCTAGGGTAGCTACTAGATCACAGGGTTCTGTGAACGTATTTGTCGCAAAAACAGAAGTTTGTTTTGAGACTAGAAATGCTGGTGGATCAACTGTTGCTTCTGACTGCGTATCAATATCCACAAATACATCCACACCACGTAAGGCAGATGTTGTAGAGCTTAGCAATGGCGGCAATATCCTGGCACTTGCTGAGGATACTGCGGGTTCGATGAGAGCTATTCTGAAAGATACTAATTTGGCTAATGTCAATACGAATCTCTTTACGATTGCAGGTAGTGATCCTGCGATGAAGATGTTGCCTAATGGAAGGGTGGCGATTACCTATAGGGATTTGAGTGGTCAGTTGGTCTTTGAAGAGCGTGAGACCAGTGGTTGGACCGTGACTGGGACGGCTGTTGTGAGTGACTCTTTGACTGGAAGAGGTGAGATTGCTGTTAACAGCGTGGGCGATGTGGCGATTGTGTATACGAGAGCGGATGCGACGGGAAGTTTTGTCAGGACTTTTGGTGCGGGGTATCAGTTGAACGAGCCGGTGCTTGTGACTTCTGGGGATCGAATTAATGCGAACTGGATCAATGATAGTACGTTGGCAGTGAACTATGTCGGCACTGGCGGAAAGAATACCGTTGACTATCTGCATAAGGATACGCCGATTGTTCTTAACCAGGCTGTGCCTGATCTGGGAACGGCATATGTGAGTGAGTTGACAAGCTGGACAGTACCTGCTGGGTTTGCGACGGATGCTAACAGCCCTGATCAAACGATAGAGTATAATGTTGCTCTGAGGAATGGTAACCCGCTTTCGAGCGTGGGAGCTGACTTTTCAGGGGGTGTCTTTAACTTTACTCCAGCTAGCGGGTTTCAGGATACGACGCAAGGGTTTAAGTTAATCATTGAGAGTAAGGATGTCCATGGCAACGTTGTTGAGCGCCGAGTGGAAGATTTCGACATTCCGGTGGGTAACAGGGCTCCTGTAGTGGCTAATCCGGTGGATGATCAGACAGTGGCAGTTGGGCAGAGTCTCAATATTCCATATGACAACATCTTTAGCGACAATGAGGGAGGCCTTGGGGCTGTAACAGCGCAGTTTCGTAAGAATGGCAACCTTATTGCCACACCTGCTTGGGTGATAGACGACGGAACCGCATTGACTGGGGCTGTTCCTCCAGGGGCACAGGGAAACTACACTGTGACCTTTGGCGTTTCTGATGGCGTCAATCCTGTTGTGAATGATGCTGCAGATTTAACTATTCCAAATGACAAAATTACCTTTACCACAAATGTGGCGCATAACGCGACTGTAGCGAGAGGTGGCGGCTTTACCTATAACCTGCCTAATCGAAACAATGTGGATGGGGACCAGGAGTTCTTCTTTGTTGAGAATAACCCCGGCTTTATCTCCGTAAATGCCGGAGGCGTTGTAAGCGGTAATGTCGCTGTTAATGAAATATTAGATACTACAAGCTTTAAAGTGGGTGTTCGAGATGCGTTTACCACAGTAGGGACTGCAGATAAGATTACCATCAACTTAGATATCGTTGATGTGGCAGCTCCTCCACAAGTTGTGGGTGTGATTCCTAATGCTGATTTTCCTGCAGGGGGATCGAGGGTCATTAATGTAGCTCAACACTTCTTCCCGCAGGATGGGAGCTTGACCTTCACGCCGACGCTTAAGGTATTTAATCAAAACAATCAAGAGGTGTCTAATTCAGGGGTTGAACTCTTCTGTAACGCTGACTGTTCAGAGGTAACAATTACCGGTGATCCACAAGATCTCGGATTAAGAGCTGTAGTCGAAGTTAAAGCAACACGAGCTGGCGCTTCGGTGACGCAGATTTTCTCATCAACGGTTGCTAGCTCTATTAATTTTGCCCCGGTTCCCGCTAGGGTTCCAGATGATTCATTTACCCCGAGTGGTGTCTGGAAAGAGATCAATATTCCAGACGATATGTTTAGTTCAAAGCTTGATAGACCAATAGATGTTAGACTTGATAGGGTAGGAACAGCAACTCAATATTCTAAAGGGCTCTTTGACTGGGGAAGTCGTGGAAAAGGGCGGTTTAAGTATGACAGTGATACAGGAGTTTTAAGAATTCAGCTCGATTCTGAATCAGCAAGTGGTGTTTGCTACATTTTTGTTGGAAGTAATGAATACGGCGAGGCTGTTGCAAAGTTCTGCGCTACAACGGATGAATTTAGTCCGATTGACTACACTTTGATAGCGATGTCTGTTATGTGGTCAGTATATCAGGGTGGAAAGCTTACTTATATGGCTTTAATGCCTGGGCCATATAAGGACAAAATTAGCCAGACCATAGCTGAATGGAAAGAGAAAGCTCGCGCAAATGTACCTGGGGCAAAGTTATGTATCGCTGCTCCTGAAGGTACTGACGAAGATGGCATGGAGCTAGGAACGCTTCCAACAATGCGCTCAAAGAAAAAGGGCTCACCTGAGCATGACTTTGGCGGCCTCTATGCCAGTGGCGGAAATGGCAACGGAAGTTCAGATGGCTCTGCCTAATCTGTTTCGTTACAACTGTTAGTTTGAAAAGGCGAAAAGGTTTTACCTTTCGCCTTTTTTTTGTTATCTTTATGAAATTTAAAGAGCAATCATTTTTTTAGAAGCATCTATTCGAGTGATTTGGCAATTCTGTGTAGATAGAGATTTGATCTGAGTCGTAGATAATCGTGTCGCATTGGTGAGTAATGGTAGACTGCAAATCATCTTCAACAGGAATATAAGCGCCATTGCTTATAATACATGAGCTAGCCCCTGTAGTGATTGCTATCGCTACGACTGGAGCAACAGCACCCATGCCCATGATGATGGCTGTTGTAGGTTTGTAGCTAATCAATATTGCTTCTCTCCACAGTTGAGAAAGTCGTTTAGAAAGCATGACATCATCATCTGTTAACTGTGTGTATTCCGAGCTTTCATCAAAATTTTGTGCGGAGTCTGTCCAAAGTAGCGGATCAAGATAAGGTTCCGCTACACGAAGTTGCATCTGTTGGGAAAGGGTGGTGGGGTGGATAGTCTGTGTGGAAATCAGAAAGAGTATAAGAAGGCCAGGTAGAAAACTCTTAAACATATCTTCCTCCAAAGTTTAAGAAATTCTCTTTGAGACCATGACTCAAGGAGAATTTATGCGCAATGGCTTTTTAACAGCTGTTTCCAAATAGACCAGGTTCTATTCACCATTGATGCTGGAAATATGTCATACATATAGAGCTAGGGGCTCTATTGCTAGCTCTTAAGTGTTCCATTTTTTACCATTTCTATAGCCTCTCCAACAAGGTTGAGTTGAGGGAAAAACAGAATGAGAATACGATCAGAAGTTCAAGCCTAACCTGAGGAGGTGTTTTATGTTCGTAGAGGAGTTTGATGATTCTGTAGTTGATGGTCATTGGGGGTATTCACAGATTGGTCCTTCTGTAGATGAAGAGACTAAAAAAATAGGAGCCATTCATTCCATAGCTATTCCAGTTATTGGGGTAATTCATGGTAGTTTGTCAACAACGTATGAGTATGATCTTGATGATGATGGCACTAGTACGATCAGTATAACACCAAGCGTCGATGATCAGGGCGATGCCGGGTTGGTGTTGGGTTTAGATTTTAATTTCTAACGATGACATTGTTTTTCAGAATAGAAGAGGCTCTATCGCTATTGTTTGTTAGTTTTTGTTTGCTTTTGACAACTTGTTGCTCCAAGCCATCGAAGACCTCTAAAACGAAGGTCATCTCATTTGAATTCTCACAACTAGATATGCCGATAGTATCGGGAACAATTGATGGGGAGCCAGTCAAAGCGCTGTTTGATCTAGGAACTGGTATGACGTCAATCGATGAAAAAAGTAAGTTCGCATTGAAAGTTATGCACAACGGAAAATGTGTTCAAACAAAGAATGTTGAAACTAAAGTTTTTACGGGATATGAGGGAGTAGTTTCCAGATTTTCTGTACAAGACTATGAATTTTTTGATCATACAGTAAAAGTTTTGCCTAAGTGGTCTGTAATTAAATCAAATCCTAAAGCAGAAGTCGTTTCTCAATTTGAATCTTATCCCTTGATCTTGGGAAGAGATATTTATGATGAGGGGTTGCTTTTAGTCGACTATTCCTCGCAAAAATTCATCATAACTTCAGATTTTCAAGAGGTTAAAGAGATGGGCTATGATTTAGATTGTTGGGTTGAAGCCAACTTTGAGTATGACAAATGTGGGGCACATATTGAATTAATGGTGGGCGATAATAGAAAGTTTCCTTTGAGCTTCATTCTTGATACAGGAGCTGGACGAAATGTTTTAACGCCACTGCCGTGGATGGGTTATGATAATATTGAAAAAAACGCCTTTTCCAAATATTGGCTTCATA
>JAJFMK010000216.1 GCA_021772215.1 Chlamydiota bacterium
GCCCAAAATGGAAACTTCCTCGACCTCTGCGCCGGCACAGGCGATATCGCCTTCACCCTCAATTCCCTCGGCGTTCAAACCAAAGAGACCACCCTCCTAGACTTCTCTCCCCAGATGCTCGAAGTGGCTAAAACTAAATGCCCTAAAAACCTCTCTCCCTCCTACCTCGTCGCCGACGCCTGCCAGATTCCACTCAATGAAAACAGCCAAGACGCTGTCACCATAGCCTACGGCATCCGAAATGTCTCCTCCTCAACGACCTGCTTCCAAGAGATCTTCCGCTGCCTTAAACCTAAAGGCCGCCTCGCCATCTTGGAACTCACACGGCCCTCCAATCCCCTCATCCGTACAGGCCACCGCCTCTACCTCTCCACCCTTCTCCCGCTCATGGGCCGTCTTCTCACCAAAAATGGCGCCGCCTACAGCTATCTCGCCTCCTCCATTCAATCTTTTCCCTCTCCAAAAAGCCTAACCTCTAACCTTCAAGAGGTTGGCTTCCAAAACCCCTCCATAACCCCCCTCCTCTTCGGCACAGCCACCCTCATAACGGCTGATAAAATTTGACCCAAACCCCTCACAATCAACAATCCTCATTTTAATAATTAATTATTAAAATCTTAACCATTATTTAATAACTCCAGATCTATAATAAGGTCAGATAGTAAAAACTATAACCGGAGGGTTATTATGGGACAAATAGGTGGAGTTGGAGCAGGCTTTGCAACAGCTTGCTCCAATGCGCTGATCGGAGTGCAACAGAGTTGGGAGAGAGGCAAAGCTAGCTTATACAATAGAATTAATCAAATTTTCGGTACACATTGGGAAATAAAACTAACCGGAACGAATGATAAACAGTACCAAAAACTCCTTACTGCGCTTCGAGCAGCGTCAATAGGTGTCGGGAAAGATCTAAGTGAAGATGTTCGAATCAAGGCAATATTTAAAAAAACAGCAATTGGGTCTGATTTTCGTGCAACCGATATTGAAACTGATACTGAAGCAGTTAAGCACTTTATCTTTTGTCAAGACGCGGTGATAGCCAAAATGAAAGAAGAGATGATAGGTTCGCATGCAGAAACACAAATGGTACGCGAACAATCAAAAGCTGCTCAGGCCGATGCATTAGCAGCTATTACGACTGAAGATGTAGAGGGCACTCTTATTAAAATTGTTCAAGAAAGCGACTCACTTAATTTCGTCGAGCTCAAAAAGCAGGTTCCTCAAGAAGTGCTCGATAAAATCAAAAATTTCGACAAATTACTCCAAACCATTATTAATGACGAGTTAAGTGATCGAAACATCGCTAAAAAACAACAAGAAATCGAAGCTGATATTATTTTTGCAGCAAGAAGCCTTAAAAATAAAAGCCTAGATAAACTCGTAGCAGAATTGGAAGAGCGTTATCCCCATGAAGAAAACTTTGAACTAAGGATTGAAGCTGCAGCTGAGGAGCTACAAACTAAGTAACCACAAGCTATTGATTTACATAGTTATAGGCGACCCCACGTGGTTCGTCCTATATTTTCTACCCCTTCTAACCATCAACTTGTATCTTATATTCAAATTCTTCGCCTTTAACGGTCAAGAGGTTGGCTTCCAAAACCCCTCCATAACCACCCTCCTCCTAGGTACAGCCACCTTCATAACATCTGATAAAATCTAACCCAACCCTCTCAAAATCAACATCCCTCAAATTAATAATTAATTATTCAAATCTTAACCATTATTTAATAACTCCAGATCTATAATAAGGGCAGATAGAAAAAACACTAACCGGAGGGTTATTATGGGACAAATAGGTGGAATCGGTGCAGCCGTTGCAAACTGCAGCCAAGCACTAGGAAACGCGTGGCAGACTGTAAAGTCCGCCCTCGCGCACAGAGTTAACCAAATAGCAGGTAAGAGACTGATTGAAGCCGAACTACCAAGGCAGAGTAAAGTCACTGTTGATAATATTACTAAAATCTTAGTAGGGCAGCAAGGCGACTCTCGGAAGATCGAGGATAGATTTGATGAACTCTATTCAGCACAGAAGGACCATTCACTCGACTACTGCAAAAGCGATTTGAAGAAAATGGTTCTCGCTAATCTACCGATGGCAAACGAGCAACTAGGTAAAGCGAAAGCATCAACAGCATGGAACAAAATGCCTTTAAACACTCGATTAAAAGTTATCAGTTATATTGAAGGGGAAGGAGCAACAAGGCTTCTGAAAGCTGGCAAAAAGGATGATGTAGTGAGGTTTCTTATTGGAATGGTGCCAGAGGAAGTAAAAACATCTCTAGCCAAAGAAGGTAAAGAACCTATTAGAGCACTTCGCGATCTGTTCAAAGCAGTCATCGATGAACCAAACATATTTAAAGAGGCAAAAGCCAAAGTTGGAAAAGCTCGCTTTGATGAATCTACAACATTATCTCAAGAGATGATCGCTGAGAGATTGCTTAACAAACTTGTTAATAAGAACGAAGGTTTCGCAACTGCAGAAGACATCAAACAAGCTATCGAAGATGATCAAATTGTATCTGATGAAGAGGATCTAGAGTTTATCAAGAATCACTACAAACTTGTCACTGGTGAACCAAATGAGGCTTTTTTGTCTGCTCTTAGAAAAGCTATGGAATGATCTATTCTCTATCTTAGTTCAGATAGGGTGGCTGACTAAGTTCGTCCAATCTACTTTTTACAAAGGTGGTGGCAATGGTCGGAATTGGGAAAGAGTTTATTTCGAACTTCGTCAAAGCCATGGGGGCTGTTGGCGGGGCTCTTACAGGTCAAAAGAGGTCTCTAGATGAGGGGATCAGAGCCCTTGGTAGCGATAGTCTCCGGACATCTGAGGCACTTAAGGGTGGAGGAGCAGACCTGCTCTCTCGTGAGATTGCCCAGATGCTGATCGATCAAGGTGTGGAAGAGGGTGAGGTCGATGCAAAATTTCGTGGAATTTTTAAATATGAAGGCTCTGACGACTCTGATCTAAAGAGCCAAATGAATGAGCTCCTCGGCATGGTCAAAGTGGCTATGGCAAAGCTTCGAAGTGGCAAGGATAGAGATGACAGCACAACCTTCGACCTACTTGTGGCTGCCAATACTGACCTCGACCTCTTCTCTCTATCAGATCTACTGGAGCGCGGCGCTCTGAAAGGTCTCTTTAGGGAGGAACAGTTGGCTCTTTTCGACGCTTACGAAAGAGATCCAGAAGCCATTGAAGGGGCCTTTGAAGCGGCTATTGAGAGACAAAAAGAGGACCCCTCTTTCGTTTTTGACCTTATCGTCTCAGCAAACCCTGAATTAGATGAATTTTCCATCCCAACCGAGCTTGAAAATAGTGGTCTTAAAGGCCTTTCTCAAAAGAAACAGCGAGAAATTTTCAACCAGTTTAAAAACAATCCGGTCGCTCTTGAAAAAGCGATCGTTGCTGCTCTGAAGCGGCAAGATAGGAGGTAATAATGGGCATGAAAGTTGAAGGTGGTGGTCTCATCCACCAGATTGAACAGTTCTTCGAAAGGGTTAACCTTAAGGTCGAGTACTATTTAGAAAAGCTAGGCTTTCATTGGGATGTTAAATTAACAAAAGGGAACCTCAAATCTTATGAAGCTGTTGTTATTGAACTCAAGAAATCTGACAAAAGCACGTTTACTGTTAGCGATGTGAATCAAGCCTTCCAAGCACTTGGTGAAAAAAAGGAATTAAGCTGGTGTCAGTCAGCAGTGATCGCAAAGTTTGTGAAAGAGCGATCACAAAGCTCTTTATCCACCAGTTCAGCAGCAGCCACTCCAAAAACGGCTACCTCATCAAGCACAAGTGGGACATCCGGATCAACTCCCCCTGCAAGGTCGCTGACAGCTCGCGAACCTCCCCTACACTTTAACCTTGGAGATAAAGATCTTCAAAAGAAAAGAGAAGTTATAGATTGGCTTTCAAAAAACCCAGGTGCTGATAGACAAAGGGTTATAGATTTGATAGAAGAAATGGATCGACCTTATAGTTATAAAAAAGACCTCCTGAACATTTTCGATCCTTATCTAGAAAAACCAGAAAAGATGACATTTGATTGGTTTTCAATTAAAGCCAAGGAAAAACTTCAAACACTTTTTAAAGATAATCCGAAAATCACTCCTGAGGAAATACAGATGGTTCTTCGAGACTATAAGCAAGTAGATGTCCCGTCCGCCCAGAGAGCTTTTATGGATGATGGTGCTATAACCCCAGAAGATCTTGATCTTAAAAAGATCACAATTGCACTGGACTATCTTTCGGGAGACTCGAGGCTCAATCAAGCGTTAGCCGATCTTGGCTCAACTAGCGAAATGACAGAATCCCTCCTCGAAAAGGCGATCAAAGAGAGTTCTGCTGCAGATTATTCTCCTTCTGAAAAGGACAAAGCAGCAGTTGACGCTGTTTTTCGCTTTGCCACTCGCGAACTCAAAAAGAAACCCGGCCTCACATTGGATGAGCTTAAGCAAGTCAAAACCAAGGGCTTTCAGAATGCACTTGGGCATATAAAGACTCAATTCAAGAATAGAGGCGTGGATCAATTTCTAGAGCAGGTGCTAGAGCAGGCAAGAGAGAACCTCAAAGAGAAGATTTTCCCAAACCCTCGGGATTTGACAGAGGCTGCTATATCTATGGTTCCTGTCGGCCCTATGGGAGTTAGTGAGTTGAATAGTCTCGACCGTCAAATGCATAGAGCTGTCGTTCGACTAGCGCTGCAAAGGCCTCGTCAATTAGCAAGTCAGCTGATAAATCAGCTCGACAAACCTCTGCGAAGCCATCTGTACGGACGGCTAGACCCTGTGGTTGCTATCGACTATGTCAAAGCGGTCCTTGGAAGAGCGAAGAGGATAGCAAAGCTTGAAGAAATAAAGGCGGCTCCAAAAATAGAGGAAATTAACGATGTAAATTTCCAAATTACAACGTTTGTCAGGAAGAGCGATACGCTAGACTTTGCTACGTTAAAATCTAACCTCCCCGCTGAAATTTCAGCTCAGGAAGACTCTACCGCCCTCGATTTCATCCTTCACAAGACGATTGATGGAGTCAAAGACTTAAGAGACTTGGTTTCAAAAGCGAGAAGCTGGGGGTATTTTGATGGAGCTGCCGTGATGACGGCTATTGCTCGAACAAAAGGCGATCTACAGCTAAGCGTTGATCTGGTAAACCTCTTTGGTGAAAATCCCATTGCGGCTATCGATGAGGAGATGGGCAGGCAAAAAGGTATAGAGGAGAGCGCTAGAAAAGCTGAATATAAGGCTAAAATGTCAGCACGGATTGCCGAGTTTGATCAAGGAAGAGCAAAAGAGGTGCTCAAAGAACTTGTCTTCACAAGCGACACACTCGATCTCGAAAAGCTTAAAAGTCAAGTCGACAAAAAAGTGAGCGATGCCATCGGTGAGGGATCGGTTGATACACTGCTTAACACCTACATCACAGCCACTCAAGATCTGCGCGCTATGGTCAAGGAGGCTGTGATGAAGGGGTATGCGCAAGCTGAGAGCGTCATGTCAGCTTCCAAAATGACCGACGCTATGGAGACTGTTTTTGGATCAAACCCAATCAACTATATCGAAAAGGAGCTCCAGAGGCTCACAGCGAATCGCTCCGAAACGCTAAAGCAGCGCGAAGACTACAGCAGAAGCTTAAGTAGACTTATTCAAGACAACCCGAACATTGACGAAGATGCCATTAGGTCATCTCTTGGGAAGGAGGCTGTTGCCTACTTTGAATCTCTAGATAGTCCCCTAGCCGATATTGTCTCTGAATATAGGGAATCGGAAGCAAGCCGCAGGGCAGAAATTAATGATGAGTTAAGCTCATTTATTGACATCTACGAAAAAGACTACAGCGGAGATTGGGAGACATTCGTAGAAAACGTGTGGGCTGATTACATCCCGATCTCCACGGTCGCTAAAGAGTTCTTTGGAACTAAAGAGAAACTCTTAGAGGCTATCAAAGAACATAAGAGAGTTATGCCTGAACTTCTAGACGAGTAGAGAGAGGTTCTATGATTGGAAAGGTAACGGGCAGTGATGTTCTTCACCAAGTTGAGCAGTTCTTTGAGAGGGTTAACTTTCAATTGGAATATCTTGTTGAAAAATGGACAGATGGTTTTTTCCAATGGGAAGTTGAGTTAACAGGTGAAAACCTTAAATCCTATAGAGAAATCCGGGCTACAGTTTTCTCCCCAGGTAGTGAACTACCGTCGACAGCAGCAATCAACCACGCCTTTTCCATATTAGGGCAAAATCAAGATCTGCATTCCTGCCAATCAGCTATCATCGCTCGATTTGTTAAAGAGCAACAGGCTGAACAAGAGGTCATGCATCTGGCCACAAACAACCCAAATCGCAGCACCAATGAGGTAATAGAGCTACTTACTCCAAGGACCAAGAACCTACTACAAAAAGAGCTTCAGAGCTCTTTTAACAACTACATTAGTGCCATACTTGAGCATGCAAAAAAACCAATAAAACTTCATGAAGAGACTCTGCGTCTCCAAGAGCAGATGGAAGGGATCATCAACCGAAAGATCGCTTTCGATATAGAAGAACTGGTCAAAAACAATCCTCATTTAGGTGTTGATGAGATTATCTCTCTCCTACCTCCCGAAACAAAGAAGTGGTCGTCTGAGAGAGTGAGGCAGAAAATAGAGGGTTGTAAGGCCACCTATCAGTCGTTGGTAAGCATAGCCAATGGTTCATCGAACTATCTAGAACTCTTACATTCCATTCTAAATAGGTCTATTCCCCTATCCCAAGAGACCAAGGATCTCTTCAGAAACCATAATGAACTCTCCTTAGAGGGACTTGCAAAATTGCTTTGCCTGGAAAAAATGGGGATTTTAAAGCATATTTCGAGTGACAGCGAAGCTGCCACGGTCAATTCGACGACGTCGACCCTTGAGGGTCGATTGAGGAGAAGAGACGAAAATAGGCATTA
>JAJFMK010000217.1 GCA_021772215.1 Chlamydiota bacterium
GGAAAAAGCTGAAATTTTCTTTAAGCATATGTTTACAAGTGATGCCAATATCGTCACATGTACCACAATGATCAACATCTATGGAGAGGCGGGACTTTGGGAGAGGGCTGAACTTCTCTTTAACGTTATGCCTTTCGAGCCAACTGCTCACACTTATCTATCCATGATCAGTATATATGGAAAGGCTGGGCAGTGGAAAAAAGCTGAGCGGCTTTTCAAATCCATTCCTTTTACAGCTGATGCCATCACATACCACTGTATGATCGATACCTATGGAAGCTCTGGGTTATGGGATGAGGCTCAAGAGCTATTTATTAAGTTACTCCCGCGGATATCTGATATAATTCATGAGAGTGAGTCGCTAGATCTACTTAAAGGCCAATCAAAAATTGGTCAAATAGCTAATTTTGATCTACATGGAGCCAACTTTGCCACCACTGCGTTGATTATTCAAAGAATCGTCGAGCTAAACCCACACATATCTCAATTTAATTTAATTACAGGCCATGGCCTTCATAGAAGAAATAGTGAGAATAGAGAAAATGGGGTCAAACAAGGTGTCTACAAGGCTGTAGAGATGTTCATTCGAGGCTGGAATGTTGAAGAACATCCAAGAAACCCCGGCAGATTAATTCTGCATAAGAGCCGAAAGCGCGAGGCTGATCTGCCTCTTCCCCCAAGAAAGAGAACTTGAAAATTTGAGGCAAATGCCCTAAATTTCAAGCTACATGACAATTTCTGATAACGTTATACACGCCGGCAGGGACCGGCAGGGCTTCCTACTCCTCAAAAAAACCGAGGACTCTTTCTGTTGGCTTCGAAAAAATGGTGCGGATTGGGTCAAAATAGGCCTTACAGCTCTCTCTGTAAAGGAAGCTCTCCAGCTCGCACAACAAGAGCTTCAACTCGAGGGATTTCGCCTGCTTCACTGCGGCTTTCGTTATACTTTGCCTGAGAGGGATGAGGTGGGAGCCAATGCCCTCTTCCACCATATGAGCAGCTCCTATGAGTCAATGACCGGCGTCTACTTCGACCCTGAGCTTGGCCACCCCTGCCGCGTCGACTTCGCCTCTCAAGAGGCGCTTGACCTCCATAGAGAACTTAAAGGGGCAACAAAATGGTAGGCTCTGAGCATAAGACCATCGTCTGCCCCTCCTGTCTTGGAGCGATTGTCCTCTCCAGTGAATATCCAAAGAGGCCCACAAAATATTGCATCTACTGCGGCTCAGGCCTCTACAGCCAGGAGACGATTCCGCAAGAGACGAGCGGCGAGACACTTTTGAGCGACTCTTCCTTCTCAGCAACGCTCATTCCGGGCCATCTACCGGGCAAAGAGCCGATCCAGTTTGAGATTGGCCCCTATCAGATTCTAAAGAAGATCGGAAAAGGAGGCATGGGAGAGGTCTTTTTAGCCTATGACACCTCCTGCGGGCGCCGTATTGCCCTAAAACGTGTGCGCGCCGACCTGATGGAACATAAAGCGCTCCACCACCGTTTCTTAAAAGAGGCGCGCATCACAAGCCAGCTCAACCACCCCGGTATCATCCCGATCTACTCGATCCACGCCGAAGGCGACCTGATCTACTACACAATGCCCTATGTGCAGGGAGATACACTCAAGCAGCTTTTGCGCCATACCCGCCAGCTTGAGGAGAAGGGAGAGCATCCCGCATATGGATCGATTCCCGCTCTCATCCGCCACTTTATGACGATCTGCCAGGCGATCAACTTAGCCCACTCTAAAGGGGTTTTACATCGCGATATCAAACCGGAAAATATCATCATAGGAAACTTCGACGAAGTGATGATCCTCGACTGGGGCCTCGCCAAACTCTCCGATGCCGAAGATGAAGAGGAGGGCGATGAGGAGATTAGCCACCCTCTCCACTCACTGACTCACGCAGGAAAGATTGTCGGAACGCTCTCCTATATGGCCCCAGAGCGCGCGATGGGCGGTAAGGCGTCGACACTAACAGATATCTACGCCCTAGGTGTCATCCTCTATCAGGTTTTAACACTTCAGCTCCCTTTTAAGCGAAAGTCACTCAAAGAGTACCCCAAAATTCGCACCAAGGAGAAGCTCACCCCTCCTGAGCTGATGGCTCCCTATCGCGATGTACCTAAAATCCTCTCAAACATCACACAAAAATGCCTCGACCCCGACCCTGCAAAGCGTTTTCAGTCAGTTCAAGCTCTCATCGATGAGCTGAGCAGCTTTATTGAAGGGAGATCGGAGTGGTTTAGAACCGCGCAGCTCGATATCAACAGCAAAGAGGATTGGCGCTTCCAGGAGCATGTGCTGATTGCTGAACATGCTGCCGTCACAAGACATACCGAAGAGCTTGGCTGGGTAAATCTGATGCTCTCCAAACAGCTCTTCATCGGCCACACCAAAATTGAAGTCGATGTTAAATTTGGCGAAGAGAGTGAAGGGGTGGGATTCCTCCTCGGTGTGCCGCAAGAGGCAGCCAGTGAACTCTTAAACGAGGGTTACCATCTCTGGATCGCCTCCGATCTTATGCCGCAGACGAAGCTGACTCGCTCTGCTGTCGAAGTCTACCACGCCCCTGAACAGTATCTCAAGCGAGGCGCGTGGCACCATATCACGATAGAGAAGATCGATCACAGCCTCTACTATTTCGTTGACGGCGAGCTGCAGTTCTCCTACATCAGCCATCAGCCTCTCCATGGCCCCCATATCGGCGTCGTTTTGCGCGATACCGATGTTGAACTCAAAGATTTCTCTATCTATGAGGCGGGACAAAATGTGCAGATCAACTGCCTCGCTGTTCCAGACGCCTTCTTTTCGCACAAGCAGTATGAGACCGCTCTTTTGGAGTATCGACGCATCGGCCAATCTTTTCCTGGCCGTGCTGAAGGGCGCGAAGCGCTCTTTCGCGCCGGCGTTACGCTCCTCGAACAGGCGCGCGCCAGCGATGATGAGAAGCTCTACCATAACTCCTTCGATGAGTTTGAAAAGCTGCACAACACCCCGGGGGCGCCTCTGGAGTATATCGGCAAAGCTTTGGTCTATGAGGCGCTCGGCGAATATGACGAGGAGGTGAAATGTTTCGAGCTCGCCTGCCGCCGCTATCCTAAGCATCCACTGCTGCCCGTCTTGGAGGAGCAGGTTATCTACCGTATGCATGAGAGCTCGATGGTGGACCGCCTTGCGACCTATCTCTTTATCCTCCTTGTAATCCGCTCGATGCCGCATATCGCCACCACAACCCATGCGGAAAAACTATTTAACAATGTCAAAAAGCATGGCGAGCCGCTCTACTTCAATTCATTAACGCCAAAGGGAGAGTCAGCTTACGAAAACAGAAGCTTTGCTCTCCAGATCGCCTTCCATGTCAACAAACCCTTTGCCATTGTTGAGATTCTCTCAACTTTTTTAAATGACGATGAGACGCCCACTCGCCTCTTTGGCGACGCGATCTTCGCCCTGATTATTATGGGAGCCAAGAAGATCGCCACTGAACAGCTGCTCATAATCGATGCAATCTATCATGCTAAAGGGGATCCTGAGTGGCCAAAACTTAAAGAGAGCGCCGCCGCCTGTCTTTTTGGCGACCCTTGCGAGCATATAGAAAGAATACTCACCGAAGAAAAGGAGCTGACCCACGTCACTAACGACAGGGCGCTGATTGCCCGTATCGAGGAGGCGTTTCTCAATCGCCAATTCTCCTCTCTTCGTCCCCTCCTCGAAAAGCTAGAGAAAAAAACGCTACCCGATCAGCTCGCTACTCTCCTAGAAGCCTATCTAGCCACAGTCTACCTCTACGAAGAGAAGAGCGAAAAGACCACTGGGATTCTTTGCCGCTATTCTGTAGAAAATTTATGCCGTGAAAGCTCCCCGCTCCACTACCTCTACGGTCTCCACCTACTCACCTCCGAAGGAGAGGCGGCCGCTAATCTGCACTTCCAATCGAGCCTAGAGGTGCCCTATCCAAGATCCTGGAGCCTTGCTGGTCACTACCTCTCCGACAAGATCGACCTCGCAGGACGCTGGGGCCAAAATGCTTTCCAGTGGGAAAAGCGCCGGCTCTACTTCCAGCTGGGGCTCTACTACCATATCAAACAGAAGCAAGAAGAGGCGCACTTTTGGTTCGATCGCGCCAAAAGCACCCTTTTCGATGAGGGCGGCGATGAATAAAAAATTTCCCACCTTAAGCGCACCAAAAACCGTCTTCGAAGGCTTCTTCAACGTCATCCAAAGCTCTCTGTCCACAGAAAACAAAAAACTGACCTACGACTTTGTCGAAATCAAAGGCGACGCTATTAGCGTCATCACTCTCACAAAAGAGGGAAAATTCCTCGTCAACCGCGAATGGCGCCCCGCCACTGAAGAGACTCTTCTCTCTACCACCGGCGGCCTGATCCACGCATACGAATCCCCCCTCGAAGCCGCTCACCGCGAACTCCTCGAAGAGACCGGATACAAGTCTGATAACATTACAACCCTCTCCACCGTCTACCCCTTCCCCGGCATCACTGGCCAAAAAATCACCTACCTTCTAGCCAAAGATGCCACCAAAGTACAAGAACCTACCTTAGAAGAGGGGGAATGGATCGAAACTGAGCTCCTCACCAAACAGGAGCTCTTAAAAGAGATCCAAACCTCAAAGCTCGTCGATGGTGTCTTTCTAGCAGGCTTATTCCTCGCCTTCCAATCCCTATCCAACTAAGCTCCAACAGCCTAAAATTTAACAATAAATTAATTTAGCGCCCTCATCCCCTTAACTTTAGCTTCCTATACTAAAGGCAGATAGAAACAAGGAGGGTACTATGCCTATACCAGAGAGCGGAACTAGTGATATTCAGCCTAGTCAACCCATCATAACCACAGAGGCATCAGCCACAGCCTCAGCGACGCTGAATGTCAGCGACCTAAAACCTCCGACCGAGAGTACAGAAATAACAGTCGGCGATCAGTTAGTTAAGGTGGATAAGCTGACCTTCGATGAGGCAGTAAATCTTATAAAAATAATCAAAAACGCCAATTTAGACGTCAGTAAGGAAGACTTTCAAAAACTGTTAAACAACGTAAAAAGTACGTTTGGCAAAGACACGCATAATATCTGCAAAATGACAAAATTTGTTATAGCAAGTGGCAAATCCTTGGATAAAGAATCATTCTCAAACCTTACCGAAAACTTAAACGCTTATAAATTAAAATATATTTTATCTCAAAATCCAGAACTAAAAGACAAGCTAACCAACAAGCAAATCGGATCTATTATAGAATCTTACGAACCATACGAGTTTAATTTTGAAAACTATGGCAGCGAATCAATAGAAGCTGAAAAAATGAAATCATTGTGTGAAAAAGCGGTAGAAAATCCAGATGAGTTATCCGATAAAGCGTTATTTAGAGTGTTGCTTTTGCATCCTGATAAAGTTAAAAGTTACAATACAGACCAACTAAAAAGATCTATCAATGTATTAACAAAAACAAAAACAAGCAACATGAGAAATATGTTAATAAACGTAATTCATGAACAGATGAAAGACAGTTATAAACAAAACAATATTAATAAGGATGTGTATGTGAATTTACTGGCAACCCTTCACGTCTATAGACTAGCCAATGTTGAAGTCGAAGATCAATCTCTTCTAAACGAGATAAATACTGAGGTCGTAGAAGTAGGAAATAAAGCTATACTAGAAGCAGCAAATAGGGACGCCCATAGGATCAGAGGCTCAATGCCAAGTTCGAGTATGGCCTGGGGAGCATCAGGTGGTGGAGATGCTGGTGCTGTCATCATTCTTTTCTCTTATACTCTTGGAGCCATATTCAAGCCAATGGCTGTCTCAAACAACGTAAGCAAATTAGAAAATATCTTCTTATCACAGATGAGTGAGAGACCTAATGACAGCACCTTTAATCCTACTCAGATGGAACTCGAGACATACGCTCATTTAAGAGCCACGGGAAACGCTGTCAAAGGTTTGAATAAAACGCAAAGAGAAGTGTTTGAAAAAAAACTTGGTGAAGATGAAAATTTAAAAGCAATGCAGAAGAATGTAAAGAATATAATTAATAAAAACCGCGGTAAAGCGGCACTTGGAACCATCCTTACGATCGGCTTTGGGTTTTTATTCACCTGATAAGTAAATAGATAAGGGAGTCAAAAATTTGAAAGATTCTCTGATAGATACAGGAGTTTTTGATGAGGTTTTAAAACCTCTAGTAAAAATATTTTATCCTGAGGGGCAACCAAATCCATTAGTGAACCAAGATGAGATGGCAACAAAGAATCTTCTTGAGCTAAAGAATTCTATGAATGGATGGCTTGATGAGATCGATGCAGGTATCCAGTTTTTTCAGACCCATTCCTCAAACGAAACAAGGCAGAAACTAAAAGGGCTAACTGAGGGGGATGCGCTTGAGGATGTCTTAGAAGCGATAAATAATAAGGTTTTAATCTTTTCTATTCCGTTGAATCTGGAAATGGAAGAGATGAGCAGCTTCTATGCTCAAGCTTGTGAGCAGCTAGAAAGCGACCCACAGCTCGCTCAAAAACTCTTTATGACTCTTCTCTTCCTCAACTTTACCGAAGCGAGGTATTGGGTAGGGCTTGCATACTGCCACATTAAGCAGGGAAATGAAGAAGTGGCACGCTCAGTTTATGAATTTGGACTACTTGCCACTGTGGACGATCCGATGGTGCCGCTCTACTATGCGAAATTTCTCATGCTGCAAAAGGATCCCCTAGCAGAGGATATTATCAAAGAGGGCATGCGCCGCACAACTGACGAAGCAACATTGAAGGAGTTTCAACAGCTCTCCTCTTCCCAGCCTTAAGGAGCCACTGAACAATTCGTGTAGGCCGCTTTCCCGCCCTTTCGCTTCCATTTGGCCAATTTCATAAGTCCCCTACTGTCAACAGTATGCGAACTTATAAAATCAGCCAACTGAAAGCAAAATCAAAAGAAAAATCGGCTGTACCCTAATTGATCAGTATCTCCTTAAGTTTTCTAGAAACTATCCATCCTTCTAACCAAAGATGCCACGAAATTCAAAGAGCCCACTAAAGAAGAGGGCGAATGGATAGAAACTGAGCTCCTCAGCAAACAGGAGCTCTTAAAAGAGATCCAAACCTCCCCTCCTATCTTTAAAAATCAATCTGATTGACAGTGATAAGGAATCAGTTCACTTTGGACAAGAACCCTCATTGACTTGACAACCCCTCTTTCTGTATAGAAAAATCATGATAGAAATGATTAAAAATTTCATTGATGCGTTGAGACGAAGCCTCTGGTTCATTCCATTTTTAATGACGCTTTGTGGGCTATTCTTAGGGTTTGCCTTCAACAATTTAGATAGATATCTATGGGATAACAAAACGCCTTACCTAACAGAATCTTGGGGCATCAACTATGTAGGGGTCCAGACACTATTTACCAGCGTCTCAGCTGCGATCATCACAGCAATGACGACAATTTTATCGATCACTCTTTTAATCTTTACCGTCTTAGCTGGTCAATATGGCGCTAACGTCCTAAACGTATTTAAAATCCGCACGTTCAGTAAGTTCGTTATCGGATGGCTATCAGCCGTCTACATCTACATCATCTATCATGTTTACGCGATTACAACAGGCCAAAATCAGGAGCAGGTCCCCCAGATATCAATCACATTTGGGATTATCTTTACGATTCTTACTTTATTTATTATCATACTCTATATCAACTACTTAGTTCGACAGATTCAGGTGGGGACTGTTGTTTCGCAGGCTGCCACCGAACTCAACCGCTGGATTGGAAACTTAGGTCCTTACAAACAGTCAACAAAAGCTTCTGAATTCACGATAGAGAAACCCCTAAAACAGTCCATTGACTCAAAAAACTGTGGCTACATCCAAAGCATTGATAAAGAGAGCCTAATAGAGATTTGTGACTCTCAATGCGTCGTCATTGAACTGCATCACAGGCCTGGAGATTTTTTGGTGACAGGTGAAAGACTCCTCACTATTCATACAGAGAATTTTCTATCAGATGCAATCACAAAAAAGATCTCCTCATGCTTAAAGACAAATTCGAAGAGAATTTCCTTAAATGATTTGGAGCAGAATTTAAACGTCCTCATTGAAATGACTTTGCGCGCCCTCTCTCCCAGCACCAATGACATGTTCATTGCAAATAATTGTATCGATTACTTGTGTGAGTCAATAGCTCGCCTGGTCCAAAAAGCTTTTCCAAACAGGCTGAGCTACAGTGATCAAGGGGAAGTACTCCTTATTTCAAAAGAGTTTAACTTTGAGGGCTATCTCAACGCGACGATGCACCCTCTGCGACAATATGCTACCCAACATCTGGGTGTTGTCATTCGCCTGCTACACAATCTACTTAAGATTAAATGGATGAATATTCCGATGCCCTACGAAAAGGCCCTTGAGCGCCACTTTCTTGCCATCTATGAAGCTGCCATTGAAAGACACCCTCACCCTTTTGATCAGGATAGCTTGAAGAGAAGGCTCCTATCATTTTCCCAGTCTAGTCTGGAGGCTTAAGTTTTAGCAACTTATTTAGCAAAAGTGGCAAGGGTAACGAACTCGACGACTATGGTGTCTATCTCACAGCGCTTTTCCTACTTTTTATCTCAAAAGACCCTTAATTTTGTCTCGTAGATCTTCCAATTTGATCGGCTTGGAAATATACGCGTCCATTCCCGCTTCAAAGCAGCTCTTCATATCACCAGAAAGAGCACTAGCTGTGAGAGCTAATATAGGTATTCTTCCGGTTAGCTTTTCCTTCTCAATTGCACGGATCT
>JAJFMK010000218.1 GCA_021772215.1 Chlamydiota bacterium
CTGAAATCTCAAGGGGAGGAAAGCCGCGGCCTGAGATCGCTTTGAGCATATAGAGAAGCGTTAAGCTGTCTTTACCACCGCTTAGGGCAATAGCAATTTTCCCATCCTCCGGGATGAGCTCATACTCATAGAGAGCTTTTCGGATCTTGCTCTCAATTCTCTTGCCGATATGGGACCAGGGCGGTTCTGCTAGGGGAAGCCCGATTTGGTTTAGCATTTTATTAGATAAGCCTCTACAATAACTTGCCTAAGTATAACAAAACGGGACCATATCTACCATGACGAATCGCCCAGGTCGTAACGATCCCTGTCCCTGCGGATCGAAAAAAAAATATAAACAGTGCTGTTGGGGTAAGGAGTTGCCAGAGAGTGATGTCACCAAAAAGCCCTTTTTTGCCAAAGCGCTAAGCTCATCAAACAACCCTCTCTCTAAGAAAAAATTTACAGCAAAGATTCTTGGAGCTGAGAAAAAGGATGAAGAGCCTCCTTACAAAGATCCCCTTGAAAGCACATTTTCTAACACTCTTTCCAACTTGAGAAATAGTGACGCCCCTCCCACTCCCAAATCTGATGAAATCCCACAAGCGGAATTTCCCGAAGATTACGAAAAGTGGGAAGGCGAAGAGCCGAAGAAGTGATTGATTCATAATTACCTCTTTGCTATAACTTTTCCTGATTGCTGGCATAGCTCAATTGGTAGAGCACCCGACTTGTAATCGGACGGTTGTGGGTTCAATTCCTACTGCCAGCACCATTTTCCTTCTGGGGGCGTCGCATAGTGGCCAATTGCATCGGACTGTAAATCCGACTACGTACGTATACGTTGGTTCGAATCCAACCGCCCCCAAATTTCCTTGGACAATTTTGAACGATCACTCGTCGGCCGTGCCATTTGCACTGCCCTCCTCGCGATCGTCCAAACTTGTCGCAAGGAAATTCGGGGGACCAGTTGTGTGGCTAACTTGGACAATTTTGAAGCGATCACTCGTCGGCCTTAGCTTAAGCACTGGCCTCGCCCTGGGTCGCCTAAATTTCTCGAAAAGGTTGTTCGGGGGTACAGTTGTGATGGAGCGAGGATAAAATATGAAGAATCGATTACCTACAATTGCGACTATGGTTCTGATGGGAACTGTTCAGGCGGGGCCTTTTTTTCAGGCGAGTCAGGAGCAGCCTTATCATCTGTCTGTTGGGGCAGTTCTCTTTAATGAAGAGGGGCGTATCGCCTGTCACCATTTTAAAGAGATTTTGGGGCAAAAGGATGTCTACATCTTGATGCGGGAGAGTATGGAGGATGGGGAGACGCCTTTAGAGACTCTCCATCGTGGGTTAAAAGAGGAGTTTGGGGCAAGAGCTGAGCCCGTTGCTTTTTTAGGTAGCTTGACAGGCTATCTTTTTGATAGACAGCTCTCCTTTGATAAGACAACTCTCTATATTGCTTGTCGGATAGTCGATTGGAATCCAGAGGCTAGAGATGCTAATGACCCGGAAAGTTCAAGTATCATTGAGTGGCTCGAGCCTGACTGCTTAATCTCAATCATGGAGAGGCAGGGAGAGAGGTTTAACCATAGGGTCGATGCCGATGAGTCAGAGATGATTCGGCGAGCTCTGCCCTACATCAATTTTTAGTGAACAGACAGTACGTATAACTAAGTTGTACATAATGGGGAAATTATGCAACTGGGCAGCTGCATAGATTAATTTGATTATGTTCTCCTTTGGTCACCGATGTAGACCGGCTCTAGCTCGCCTCGTTTCCACGCTTCATATAGGGGAGCGTTTTGTAGTCTGCCGTAGCCTCGAAGGCCGATGCCAACCGTGGTGACTTGGGTTACGATGTAGAGGGCTAGTTTCACCATCCACGGCTTCACTTTTAGAACGAAGGGGGCCACTTTTGCCGCTGTACCTAGTGTCGTGGCAGGATAGAAGGTTATAGAGACGATCAGAGCCGCTAGAGCGGTCAGTGCAACGATCGTAATCGGGTTTCTAATCTCACGTAAGATGAGGTCAAGGGCGCTCCCAAGTCCCCATCTTAGCCGATTGCCAAGCTCTTCTAAGCGACTTTGCTCCCATTCAAAAGGCTGATCATCCGATAGCTTTCGAAAGTCTTTGGCCGCAATAAAAGCGAAGTATCGGGGAAAATCCCCGACGTAGTCTCGAATGTAGATTCTCATCTTAGGTGCGGTACCACTTTGCCATCAGATCATCGTTTGAGAAGCGACCGAGGGCGCGCATACCAAAGCCGAGAACGGCTGCCTGCGTAGCGAGGTAGGCTCCCATCTTTACTGACCAAAAAGGCACATAGTTTGATGCGAAGATGATGCTCGCTTTGATCGCTTGGGCAGTGATGATAGGGTAGAAGGTGAGCTGTACACTAAAGAGCGCGAGCGCTGTCAGAGCGACCGTGACTATTTTAGGATTTTCGAAAGCTTCGCAGATAAGCTTAGGAAGCTCAACGACATGCCAGGCGAATCGATCACCCGCTTGCTCCATTCTGTTTTTTTCATATCCTCTATCCTCTTCTTTAAGAAGAACATTTGGATCCTTCGCAAATGCGAACCTAGCATGGTTAATAAAACCACTACTATGAGAAGTTACTGCTGACATATTGACCGCCTATTTTAGAATTTTTAGAAGAGGTGTAGTGTATTCAAAAATTATTAAGGCAATATAAAGAAATGAATTTTTTTTGCCACAATTACTATGTGCTGTGTACATCAGAATCGACAAAAATAATGTGATTATTGCATCATCTTTCATAAATATGAACCTGGTAAAAAATTTAAGTGGTTTTGAACAGCTTCTCATTGTGCGCTCACGGGGCTGGGAGGATACCCTTGGTGAGTTGACCTTTTTTGAAAAGATTGGTGGTAAATGGCAAAAGGTTGGTCAGCCGATTCCTGTCGTATTAGGGAGGAGTGGGATGGGTTGGGGTTTTGGTCTGCACAAGCTAGGTGAGGGGCCTAAAAAGGTGGAGGGAGATGGCAGGAGCCCTGCCGGCCTTTTTGGCTTGGGTCCTCTCTTTGGCTCAAAAGAGTCTAAATCTTCGAGAATGCCTTTTGTTGTTATCACAAGGGACTTGGAGTTTGTTGATGACCCCACCTCTCTTCACTACAACCAGTTTGTGGATCAGTCAACCGAGGTTCGTGATTGGCAAAGCGCGGAAGTGATGTGTGAGGCAAAAGAGCTCTATAGCCAAGGTATCGTCGTGCAGCACAATAGTGCACCCACTATACCAGGCGCAGGTTCTGCCATTTTTATTCATAACTGGCGAAAGCCCCATTCACCAACAGCTGGCTGCACGGCAATGGCGCCAGAAAAACTTCTCTATCTAATTAACTGGCTCGACGAGAAAAAGTCTCCCCATCTCCTTCAGCTTCCAGAGCCGCTCCTTTTTGACTTTTTTGCTCTGCTTAACATATAACTACCTTTTGTAAACTCAGCACACCGGGTAGATGAAGTGAAACGACTTTTTTCAATTACCATCCTCTTTTCTATTTTTTGTTCTCTTCAGGCTCTCGAGTGGGCGCCGATCCCTCTTGATGAGCCGGGACATGAGTGGATTGAGCGGGCGGCAGAGGAGGAATTTTTAGATTTTGAAAGAGAGGGTATCGATTCAGAACTGTTAGATGATACCTGGGAAGCTTGTAAAAGAGCTAGAAGGAACTTTGCTCGCTATAAGGTTATAGATTTAAAAGTTTATGGGCGTGATGGGCCGATGCGAAGACTTTTGGAAGAGATCGTTCGCCACTATCCACTTCCTGATATAGATTTCATATATTTTGGTGGTGACGCGATATTCCAGCATGTTTCAGCTCGTCATCTAAATTTCAAACATGCACCGATCCTAGTGAGTGCTAAAAGGAAGGGAGTTAATAGAGAGATCCTCTTTGTTGATTGGTATTATGATATTGACAATTTATCAGGAACGACTAGGGATTGGAACGTATGCATTGAGCAGCTTCAAAGCGAAGGAGATAGCTGGTCCTGGTCTGAAAAGATAGATAAACTTGTTTGGCGGGGGAATGTATCTGATGGTCGATATAATGGCATCGAGGCTAAAAACTATCCCAGAGGGGCGATCGTGGACTATTCGATACGTTATCCCGACCTCGTGGATGCTGGATTTGTTTTACGGAACACAAAAGATCCTAAGAAATTTCAGGGTCTTTTAGCTGACCGGATGTCAATCATTGATCATACCCAATTTAAGTATCAGATTATCATTGACGGGAAGACATGCACCTATCCTGGAACGCAGTGGCGGCTCTACAGCGGCTGTCTAAGCCTTATGCAGAAATCAAAGAATGAGATGTGGTTTTTTCGCGAGTTGGTGCCTTATGTGCACTATGTTCCTGTAGAAAATGATATGTCTGATCTGATAGAGAAGGTTTTGTGGGCGAGGGAAAATGATGATAAAGCTAAAGAAATTGCGATGAATGCAAAACAATTCGATCAAACGCATCTGATGCCGGAGCATATTCTTCTCTACTGTTATCATATTTTACGAAAATATGCCTCGCTACAGAAATTTCAACCCACCCTTGATTAGATGGCCATGAAGGGACTTGCAAAATTGCTTTGCCCGGAGAAAACGGGGGTTTTGAGGCTTATTGCGAGTGTTAGTAAAGCTGCCACGGTCAATTCGACGAGATCGACCCCTTTTGGGTCGGTTGAGGAGAAGAGATGCCATAGGCTTCAAAAGGACGTTTTAAACCGACAAATGAGTTTTGTAAGTCCCTCCAAGATTCTGTTTTCTATATCGTTTCTCCTTTTTTGTTCTCTTCAGGCTCTCGAGTGGGCGCCGATCCCTCTTGATGAGCCGGGACATGAGTGGATGGAGCGGGCGGCAGAGGAGGAGTTTTACTCTTTTCGAAAAACAGGGATTAGTTCGGGGCTGTTGGAGAGAACCTGGGACTGTTGCCAAAGATCGGGAGTGAAGTTTGATCGATTTAGGGTGATCAATTCTGAGGTCTATGGTCCCGAGGGTAAAATGCGACGCCTTTTAGAGGCTATTGTTCGTCACTATCCACTTCCAGATATTGATTTTATCTATTGCCGAGGCGATGCTTTATTCTCATATATCTCCAAGAGAAGTCTCAATTTTGAGCACGCTCCGATTCTAGTAAGTGCAAAAAAGAAAGAAGCTGACAGAGAGATCCTCTTTGCTGATTGGTATTATGATATTGACAATTTGAAAGCGACAACAAAAGATTGGAACGTATGCATTGAGCTGCTGCAGAGCGAGGGTCATCGCTGGCCCTGGTCTGAGAAGATAGATAAGGTTGTTTGGCGAGGTAACGCTTCCGATGGAAAGTATAGTGGAACAGAACTACAAAGCTATCCCAGAGGAGCGATTGTTTATCATTCAAAGCGTTATCCCGATCTCGTTGACGCAGGATTTGTCTTGTGGAAATCGAAAGATCCGAAGAAATTCCAAGGGCTTTTGGCTGATTCGATGTCTATTATTGAGCAAACTCAATTTAAGTATCAGATCATTGTTGATGGGAAGACCTGCACCTATCCTGGAACGCAGTGGCGGCTCTACAGTGGCTGTTTGAGTTTTATGCAAAAATCGGACAATGAGATGTGGTTTTTTCGAGAGCTTGTTCCTTACGAACATTATGTTCCTGTCGAAAATAATATGTCAGATCTTACAGCCAAGATTTGGTGGGCCAGGGAAAATGACGACAGAGCAGAAGAGATTGCCTTGAATGCACAGGATTTTGCGAAGACACACCTAATGCCTCAGCATATTCTTCTCTACTGCTACCGTATTCTTTTAAAGTATGCTTCTCTGCAGCGCTTTCAACCTAAAGGGAGCAGACGGTAGGCGACGAGGGGGAGCTCGCTCTCATGAATGGTATAGGAGCGTTTGATGTTGATTAGCTCGCCACCCAAAGCTTCGTAGAAGTGGCGGTGGGGATTGCCCTCGGCAACCCAGACAACAACTGGGCTGAGCTTGCTCTTTTCAAGCCACCTCATCATCTTATCGCATAGCTGCTTTCCAACTCCTTGACCTCTGTAGGTTTCATCTACGTAAACGGCGTAGATCTCACCAGGGTTATCCGTCAAAGTATTGCGGGTCTCTCCACCGGAGACAAAGCCAATCACTGTTTCACCCTTCGTGGCAACAATCACTTTCTCATCGCCGTTGGTAAGCATATCTTTCCAACGGGCTGTGCGCCTATTTTGATCTAAGCTTTCGATATAGGCGTCAGGAACTAACCCTCTATAGGTGGTTCGCCACCCGTTGAGGTGTATCTGGGCAATCGCCTGCGCATCATCAACTGTTGCAGTTCTTAGGGTTAGATCAGTCATGGTTTACCCTCTATTTATCACTATTGGCAATAAATGTCTTGAATTTGCTAATAGGAGGGTATGCCACATATCAAAACAGCTTCAGGTCAGTACTATTACGAAGAAGAGGGGGAGGGTGATCCCCTTCTAATGGTGCCAGGTTTTTGCTGCGATATGCAGATCTTTACTCTGGTCAGAAAGGCTTTGTCTAAGCGCTACCGA
>JAJFMK010000219.1 GCA_021772215.1 Chlamydiota bacterium
TACGGTCTGATCTTCCAAAAGATCGGCAACGATAAGGTTAAAAGTTGATGATGCTGATTTGGGGACAATTCCATCGAAGGCGTTCACTTCGATCGTATAGTATCCCACATCATTGGCAGAGGGGACCCCCGAAAAGATACCGCTTTGTGAAAAGCGTAACCAGGAAGGCAGGGTCGATGTGCCGTTTAATACAGCAGTGTAGGCAATAACATCGCCATTGGGATCGTCAAAGGCTGCCTGGTCGATGAAAGATATAAAGGGGGAGCCTACGGGTGTGATCTGATCTGGCAGAGGGGTTACAACTTGAGGAGGGCCCTCAATACGAAGCTTGAAAGTATCTACTGCAGTTAATCCAGCAGAATCGCTTGCAATGAGTTCGATTTCAATATTTTTTGCATCAATTACGTCTGCTATTCCAGTAAATTCCCAAATAGTAAGGTCTACTATTTTAAATCCTCGAGAAGAATCAGAGATATAGGCAAAGTCTCCACTGATAAATACATCATTGGCAAGGTCTTTTGTGTCGTAGTGTCCAGTTAAGAAGGGTTTGGTTTTATTTTGTACATCAATGATTAGCAGCCCAACGGCATTGGTCGCCACAAAGGCGAGGTCTCCAACGATATCAAGGCCAATGGCAAAATCTGACGTTTGATATGTTCCGACCATTTTAATTGCACTTGGATTCGAAATATCAAATATTTTTATACCTTTACCATATTCAGCTAGGTAAGCATAATCGCCTTGAACTTTGACGTCTAATACCAGGGCGGTAGTGTTATATTCGCTGACTATCGTAATATTACTTGGATAAGTAACATCAACGATTTTAAGACCTCCATTGCGATCTGCTATAAATGCAAAAGATCCGACGATAGAAATTGATACGCTCTCTCCGCCTGTACCGTAGGTGCCGACTAATACTGGAATACTAGGGGAGGCGATATTGTACACCGCTAGTCCCGAAAGGCCGTCAGCAATATAGGCAAAATTATTTTGAACTTTGACATCGTTTGCTGCTCCTAAAGTTGCAATGCTTGCTAGTTGCAGTGGAGTCTCTTTCAGAGAGATGTCTACAATAAAAAGACCAAAGTCTTTAGACACTAGAAAGGCTAAGTCGTCTTTGATCTCTAAGTTATGGATGCTGTAGGGCAGCGGGACAAAAGTGCTCACCAAGGCAGGCTGTGATGGTGTTGTTATGTCGAAAATCTTTAAGCCACCGTAAAGATCGGCTAGGTAGACCCAATTGTTTCTAACCTCAATTTTTACAGAATATCCTGAAGTGTCATAGGACCCGATAAATTGTGGTATTAAGTTAAAACTTAGCCAAGAAGGTAGCACGGTGTCGTTTTTTATATTTGCTGAGAGAGAGAGGAAATCTCTGGCACTGTTATAAAAAAGTGCTCTACTTTGAACAACATAATTAAATTCTTTTTCAATTTCAAGACTTTGATCTACAATAGAATTTACTAGATAAGGGGGGTGGCCAACGAAGAGATCAAAATATTCATACGCCCTTTTACCCATCGTGTCAGTTGCAAGAAGTTGGATGATGCTCTTTCCAACATGATTCCCTTCGGGGACACCGAATAGCGATCCATCATTATGATTTGGGTTGATAATTTGCAGTCCAAAAAACGAATTAGCAACGTAGATAAGGCTATCTATCACCTCTAGGTCCCATACTCCACTTGGAAGAGAATAAGCCGTAATCAAACTGGGACTTATAGGCTCAGACACATTCATTATTTTAACTTCCCCTTCATTCGTTCCATAGTAGAGCACGAAGTCGCTTGCCACGACAGCTCTACCATACCCGCTCGAATGTGTGCTAATTAAGATTGGATTATTGGGAATGCTAATATTGAGGATTACGATACCCTTTGCACCATCGGCAATAAAGGCGAGAGAGCCTTGAACTACAACACCTTGTGTCTGGCCATCTGTATCGAACGTTCCAATTGAGACTGGGTTGGTCGGTTCAGTGATATTAATAATTTGTAAGCCAGACTCCCAGTCAGCGATGTAGGCTAAGTTTTCGTGGATAAAAAGATTATTTGCTAATCCAGGTGTATCGAATGAGCTGATTATTATTGGGTTGGTCGGTTCAGTGATATTGACCAGGATTAGGCCCGACGAGTGGTCTGTAATATAAGCAATGTCATTTTCTATTTTAATCCCTGAGGCTACGCTTGGGGTTTTGTAATAACCTACACTAGTGGGGAAGTATGGATTTTGGACATCGATGACTTCTACTCCATAGTGGCTACTCGCAACATAGGCAAAACCATTATGGATTGCAAGATCGATAGCAGAGCCTAGAAAATCGATTGATCCCATCATAGAGGGAGAAGCCGAATCAACAACATCAATGATATGAAGACCAGAATAGCGATCAGCGATATAGGCAATGCCGTCCACTATTTGTAAGCTTCGCGCCACATCTGGTGTATTGATATTGCTTAAAACTGGGCAGTGTTTTAACCAAGAGGGTAGCGCTGCGCCGTCGGCTAGGCTAGCACTGATTGTAAATGGGTTTGAGGAGGTAAAGGTGCCATAGAGAGGTAAGTAAAATTCACTATCTGGTTCGACTAATTGTCTAGAAACGGGGGCCAAAGTTTGTAAGTCATTCGAGGCTCTTGTCCGAAAGTCTGAGCTAGCTTTTGCAGGTTTGAGCATTAGTGCGGACAAAACAGTAGTGATAGCTACACTGTTTGATAACAGAATAGTTGTTCCTCTTAGAATTGCAGCCTCTTTTTCTGCAGATATTTGCCTGTTTAATGACTGAAAAAAAATATTGATGTAATGCTGAATTGCAGTTTTTATCTGACTTGTTGGGGCATCGTCTAAATAGGTGGTTTCCCTCCTGTTTGCTTTTGAAAATATTGGCTGCATAATTGTTTTATCCTCTTATAACTTAACTAAGTTGGTCCATCTCTATCCCATCTTGACCGCTTTGATGCCGAGAGGTGTCATCTCCGGTAATCTCTAGTTCAAACTGCTCTTTGATGACCCTTCCGTCAGAGTAGACGCGGATGAGGGTTGTGCTAGCATCTGTGGAGGCGGGAATCCTTGTTAGATAGAGGCTGTTTTCGCCTTTATTGTATTGCAGCCAATCGGGCAGCTGACCTACTGGGAGAGAGTGCTCCTCTGTTGTTTTGAGGCGCCTTCGTAATCGACTATTTTCAGGCGCCTTGGTGAGCGT
>JAJFMK010000220.1 GCA_021772215.1 Chlamydiota bacterium
CGATAGGCTTTGCCGAGGTTAAAGTAAATGTGCATCACATTGACTTGATCATTCACCACTTTTGCAATACTCAACTGCTTCTCAAAACATTCAACGGCTTTTTGATGTTTTTCAAGAGATTCATAGGCAATGCCGAGATTGCCATAAGCAACCCCTTCGTCTCTTCGATCATCCATTTTTTTTGCAATTTGCAGGTGCTTCTCATGATACTCAACAGCTTTTCGCTGCTGCCCCAAGATATCGTATATGATGCCAAGCCTGCTATAGCAGGCACCAGCTTTTTTTTTATTCTCCAACCATAAGTGGACGTATAGTGCCCTAGCAAACCAAACCAATGACTCATGTAAACGTGAGTTTTGGAAGGCTTGAATCCCGTTCACAAAAAAGCCCGTTCCAGAAGATTCTAAGTCCTTCTTGTTATGGCAGTGTTGGCAAAGAATCTCTAAAAAATCACTTCCTATCAGGCAATGGGATGATACACTTTTATCTTGTACATCTGCAAAATAGGGAACTAGCCAAGCCACTTGGCTTTTTCCCTGCACATTCAGAACGGCTGATAATTGATTGGTTTTCAGATAGGTTAGAAGAGCTGGGCCGGTAATTAATTTGCCAACTCCTCCAAAGATGTGCTGTGGGGAGATTCTACTAATCTGTTTTCCAGAGAAATCTTTAACAAGACCTTCGGTGATATCTTCTTGTGATCCCCAAATTTCTAAGATCATCAGATCATTTTTTTTGAACATCTTGTAGCTCGATATAAGAGATGGTGTTGTTTCTGCTCTGCAGACTGAAGTCGCCATAACTTTTCTCCTATTTTCCAACTAAAAAGAATGCACCCCAAAGGTACGGTTTGTCAGGATAGGCTCTTCGCTGTTTGAGCATTGCTCGCCTCAATGCTTCTGCCTTGGGTATCTTGTCCTCCAAAAAGTTCGTGTAAAAATCTAAAACAATTTCTTGTGTGATATAATCTGAAATATTCCAATGTGTTGCAATAACGGAAGGGACACCCGCACCCAAAAATGCTCGAGAAAGGCCTATTACTCCCTCACGTCGTAGAGCTCCTTTTCCTGTTTGGCAGGCGCTTAAAAACACTAAATCAGCCTTCAGATCAAGTTTCTGTATCTCGTCCGCATAAAGCATTTCTTTGCACCCACTTCCATCAGTAAAGCAAAGCGCTCCTTCAAATACTGAATCTCTATTAATCCGAGCATCCCCTGAACCATGACAGGCAAAGTGGAGAATAGAGGCATTACAAGCTGCCTCTTTTACTGCCTCGACTGTTGCTACCTCACCGTTTAAAAGTTTTGGACTGGGAATTTTTTTAACTAATGCTTCCCCTTCTGTTTTTGCCCCAGGAAGTCTATTTTCACAGATGGCAGGGTCAGCTACTATTAGCGCAAGTCCATTTTTTACTGTTTCCAACTCATGTAGAATATCGAAAACCCGCATAGAAGGCACCATTGAAACGGTGTATTTGTCAATGAGGTATTCCTTTCCACTGGAACCATTTTTGTAAAGAGCGGCAAAGGGAACATCTCGCATTGCTGCGTCGACGATAATAATCATCCTTTTGGCGTCCAGCCAATCTTCTATCGGGGTAATCAAGATTTGATAACACTTTTCCAGCCCTTCTAAAAGGCTCACATTTGGATCTTGCTTTTCTATTACGGAGGGTTGTTTAGATTCATCTCCCAAACTGGAAAAATCTACTCGGTTAGGAAGATAACTCGCCATTAACGACCGGCAAGAGTTGTCTTCTCTCAGCAAGGACAGAACATCGGTTCTAAAGCCCTCGGAAAGCTCGATTCTTTTGCTCTGGATCCCATCAGCTCTAACTACCCATACATGAACGTCGTTGTCTAAAGACACCGAAAAGTAGGTAAATACGGCTTTCTCGTTTTTTGCAATTCTCTGCATCGTCTCGAGGCTAATGTTGTCTCTTTCCTTCCAAGCCTCTTGCGAAATACCGAGTCGACTGCAAAAGAGATTGAAAAGAGAACGAGCACGACTCCTCTCACAAACCTCAAGAGCTCTGTCTACTTCACCTACAGCAAAATAGTTTCTTTGAAGTATACGATAGGTTTTTGATTGCTGCTCGAAGGTTGAAATCTTCCAATCGTCTCTATCTAGACTAGCTTCAACCTCTAAAAAACCAGCAATGGATTGATTTAGCAATTTTTCGGATTTTGAATAGTTCTTCTGCTCAAACAAGGAAAGCCCAAGGTTGTGACCAGCTTGCGCCTTGTTCTCTCGACCCCCCACCTCGTCCGCAATTTCTTGGCTCCTTTCATGAAGCTCAATAGCTTTTTGATATTCTCCAAGTAAGAAATAGGTGCAACCAAGATCCCCGTAGATTTTGCCTTCATTTACCCGATCCTTGATCTCTTTCGAGATCCGCAGACACTTTTCGTGATGCTCGATGGCTGTTCGATAATCTCCAAGAGCAAGGCAGGCGTTTCCAAGACCAGCATAAGCGTATACCTCTCCTGCTCGATCTTCGATTTCTTTCATGATGCGCAAACACTTTTCGTGGTATTCAATTGCTTGGTGATACGCACCAAGGGCACTGTAAACTTTTCCGAGGTTCCCATAAGTTCGCCCCTCACCTACCCGATTTTCTATCTTTTTTGCGATTTCCAGACGCTTCTCGTGATACTCGATCGCTTTAAAGTATTCACCAAGATCGTGGTAAGTATTACCAAGGCCTCCACAGGCACTCCCCTCGCTTTTTTGGTCACCTATTTCTTTTGCAATCTGCAGAGCTCTTTCGTAGCACTCAATTGCTTTGCGATATTCCCCAAAACAGTAATAGGTGCTGCCAAGATTACCATAGGCTTCACCTTCACCAGATAGGCCCTCCATTTCTTTTGCAATTTCAAGATCTTTTTTATGATACTCAACCGCTTTGGGAAAATCACCTAAGGAAAGGTAGGCGTTACCAAGATTACCGTATGCACGTCCTTCGCCTGCTCGATCTTCAGTTTTTTTTGCAGCTTGCAAACGTTTCTTATGACATTCGATTGCTTTTTGATATTCTCCAAGGGAATAATGGACACAACCAAGGTTACCGTAAACAGCGCCTTCTTCTGCAAAATCCCCCAATTCTATAGTAATTTCCAGATGTCTCAGGTGAAACACTATCGCTTTTCTGTATTCCCCAAGGGCCTGGTGGGCGTTGCCGAGATTTCCATATGTACGCCCCTCGTCTTCTCGATCTTCGGCCGCTTTTGCGATCATTAAACTCTTCCCGTGACACGCAATCGCTTCGCGATATTCTCCTAAAGAGTAATAAGCATTACCAAGGCTACCATAGGCAGTACCAGTGTTTGCTCGATCCTTTATTTCTTTTGCAACATGCAGAGCCTTTTTGTGATACTCAATAGATCTTTGGTAATCCCCAAGAGAGTCAAAAGCAAAACCCAGATTACCGTAGCAAACACCAACGTTTTTTTTGTTATCTAATGTGAGATAGACATAGAGGGCCTTAGTAAACCATACGATAGAATCAGAGAAGCGAAAATTTTGATCAGCCTGTTCTCCATTTTCAAAAAACTCCGCTCCAATTTCATCCAGTTTTCCTTTAGTTTTGCTGTTTTGTTGAACATAATCCAAAAAAGCGCTGGGTAAAAATTTTTGAAGTGATACCTTTTCTTCCTCAAAATCAATACGTACCTCTCGAAAATAGTCATCTCCCTCTGCCTCAGCAGCGCTATAAGAACTGCTAACGTCTAAAGAGGGGATTAACCAAGCCACCTCATCTTTTCCCTGAATGTCCAGTACTGCTGACATCTGGGTAGTTTTTAGATAAGCAACGAGAAAAGGACCTGAAATTGACCTGTTGTTTCCCCCAAAAATTGAAGCCGGAGAAATTTCACCGATCTGCTTTCCGGACAGATCTTTCACAACACCTTTACTGATTCTCTCTTGATGACCCCAAAGCTCTAGGACCGCCGGACTATTCCCTTTGAACACATTATAACTAAATAGTAGGGATGGCTCTACCCTTTTACTGCTAATTGTATTAGTCATCACTTCTCTCCTATTTTCCAACTAAAAAAAAGCCCCCCCAAAGGTATGGCTTGTCAGGATGTGCTTTTCTCTGTTTGAGCATAGTTTGCCTTAAAGCCTCCGCCTTAGACATCTTGCTCTCAAGAAAATTTGTGTAAAAATCTTGGACAATTTCTTGTGTGGTATGGTCTGAAATACCCCAGTGAGTTGCAATAACGGAAGGTACACCTGCACCCAAAAAGGCTCGAGAAAGGCCAATCACTCCCTCGCGTCGAAGAGCCCCTTTTCCGGTCTGACAAGCGCTTAGAAAAACTAGATCAGCTTTCAGATTAAGCTTCTGGATCTCATCCGCATAAAGCATCTCTTTGCCTCCTTTTCCATCGGTGAGGCAGAGCGCCCCTTCAAACACTGAGTCTCTATTAATCCGAGCATCTGCTGATCCATGGCAGGCAAAGTGGAGGATCGAAGCATCTGAGGCTGCCTCGATTACTGCCTTGACCGTAGCTTCCTCTTCACTGAGAAGTTTTGGGCTAGTGGCTTTTTGAGCCAACGCCTCCCCTTCACTTTTTGCCCCAGAAAGCCTCTCCCCAACAATGGCAGGGTCAGCTACGACTAGTGCCGATCCATCTTTTGCCGGTTTCAACTGATGAAGAAGGTCAAAGATCCCTACGGAAGGCGCCATTGAAACCGTATACTTATCAATGAGGTATTCCCTACCCTTAGGCCCGTTTTTATAAAGAGCAGCAAAAGGCACGTCTCGCATTGATGCATCAGTAATAATAGTTAAGCTTTCTCCCTCCAACCACTTATCTATTGGTGCAATCAAGGTTTGGTATAATTTTTCTAATCCTTCTGAAAGAAGAGCGTTTGGGTCCAGTTTTTCCTCTTTAGTGAGTTGATTAGTGCCAGCTCCCAAACTAGAAAGGTCTATTCGAAAGGGGAGATAATCCGCTATCAAAGACCTCTGCGATCCTTCCTCTGCAAGAAATGGCAAAATCTTAACGTGGGTTCCCTTAATGTCTGAGAGCTCGATATTTTTACCATACAGCGCGTTTCCCTTGACGACCCAAACATGAAGACTTTTGCCAGAAAGGCTTGAAAAATAGACAAAAGACCTGTTTTCTCTTTGTGCTACTTCCTGTATATCGACAAGAGTGATATTTTTCTTCTCATTAAACGCTTCACCAGATAGCCCCAGACGACTGCTGCAAAGATCAAACAGTGAGCGAGCTCGCCCCCTTTCGCAGACTTCCAACGCCTTCTCTATTTCCCCAGTAATGAGATAGTTATCTTGAAGCTCGTTATAGGTTCTTGACTGTTGCTCAAAAATGGAAATTTTCCACTCATCGCGCCCCAGCTTTGCCTGTAACTCTGAGTAAATAGAAATAGCTCTGATAAATGCTTCCTCAGATCTTAAGTGATTATTCAGTTTAAAAAAAGAGAGGCCAAGGTTGTGATTAGCTCTTGCCTCACTAGACGGGTCCTTTACTTCTTCCGAAATTTTTCGATTTCTCTCGTGGTATTCAATTGCTAGTTGATAGTCTTCAAGGGCGTGGTATACATTGCCAAGATTGCCATAAGTAGTTGCCTCATCTGCTTGATTCCCGATTTCTTTCTCAATTTGTAAGCACTTCTCATGGCTTTTAATTGCTTCTCGATAGTCTCCAAGAGAATATCTCACGTTACCGATGTTACCATAAGCTGCTGCTTCACCTGCTCGATCGCCTATTTCACTTGCTATTTCCAGTTGCCTCTCGTGAGACTCGATTGCCTTTAGATACTCACCAAGAGATCGGTAAGCGATACCGAGGTTACCATGGGCGCCCCCCTCACCTGCTCGATCTCCCAGGTCTTTTGCGACCTGCAAATGCCCTTCATGATACTTGATTGCCTTACGGTATTCTCCGAGAGATCCGTAGGCATTACCCAGGCCACTAAGAGCTGTCTCTTCGCCCATTCGGTTCCCTATTTCTTTTGCAAACTGTAAAGCTTTCTCATGATACTCGATTGATCTTCGAAAGTCCCCGAGGCTATAGTATACATTTGCTAAGTTGCTGTAGGCAAGCCCTTGAGTAGCTAGCTCTTCTATTTCTTTTGCAACACCTAAACCCTTCTCGAGATGCTGAATTGCCTTTTGATAGTTTCCGAGGGAACGGCAGGCAATACCAAGGTTTGTATAGCCACGCGCCTCACCCCCTCGATCCCCCACTTCCTCGGTGATTTCCAGGTGCTTTTCATGGTATTCTATCGCTTTGCGGTACTCACCAAGAGAATGATAGGCGATTCCAAGATTGCCATAAGTACTTCCTTCGCTCACCCGGTCCCCAGTTTCCTTTACAATTTTCAAGCACTTTAGATGATACTGGATTGCTTTTTGACTCTCACCAAGGACTTGATAGGCACTTCCTAAGTTTCCGTAGGCGCAAGCCTCACCCTCTTGGTCCCCAATTTCTCTCGCAATTTCTCGCCCCTTCTCATAGTACTCAATAGCTTTTAGACATCCTCCTAGGGAATCATACACAATACCAAGACAACTGTAAGCACGGCATTTTCCCGCTTGGTCTTCTGTTTTTTTTGCAATTTGCAGGCTTTTCTCGTGGCACTGGATTGTTCGATGATAAATTCCGAGGGAGAAATATGCTATACCAAGGCAGCTGTAAGCGTAGCCTTCACCAACCCGATCCCCCACTTCTTTAGCGATTTTTAGTTGTTTCTCATGACAATGAACAGCTTTTCGACGCTCTCCACAAGCATGGTAAGTACTGCCGAGGCTTCCATAACAGGCTTGAACCACTTCATTATCTTCAAGCAATACGTGAACGAAGAGGGCTTTAGTAAACCAGGTAATAGCGTCAGGTAAACTTGAGTTTTGATAAGCCTGATTCCCTTGGTCTAAAAGCTCCGTTCCAAGCTCATCCAAACTATTTCGAGAACCATGTTTTTGCTCAATATCTTCTAAAAAATCCTCAGGCAGCAATTTTTGAATCGATACTTTTTCTTCTTCAAAATTGATAAAAGTTCTTTCAAGAAGGCCAGCATCTTCATCAACTGAAGACGCCAACCAAGCCACCTCCTCTTTATCCTGAGTGTAAAGTACTGCTGATAACCGGGTAGTTTTTAGATAGGGTAACAGAGCGGAACCTTTAATGGATTTATCATCTCCTCCAAAAATTGAGACTGGGGAAACCTCACTAAGCAGCTTACCAGTAAGATCTTTAACGACACCTTTGGCAATTCTTTCACTAATACCCCAAAGCTCTAGGACTACAGATTCGTCTCCCTCGAGCACTTTATAACTAGATAATAGCGATGGTTCTGATCCCACCCCCCCAGCTGAATTGGTCACAGATTGTCCTCCTATTTTCCAACTAAAAAGAAGGCACCCCAAAGACTTGGCTGCTCTGGATGCTTCTTTCTCTGGGTAAGCATTGCCTCTCTCAAAGCTTCAGCTTTTGTCATCTCTCTATTAAGAAGGTTGTGGTAGAAATCTCTCATGAGGTCTACCGTAACCTCGTCCTGAATACTCCAGTGGGTTGCGACCACAGAGGGGACGCCAGCCCCTAAGCAGGCTCGGGAGATGCCAATGACGCCCTCATGCCTTTGCGCCCCCTTTCCCGTTTGACAGGCACTTAAAACAACAAGATCAGCCTTCAAATTGAATTTTTGGATCTCGTCCGCATGGAGCATCTCCATTTCACCGTTTCCGTTAGTGAGGCAGAGCCCTCCCTCAAAAACCGAATCTTTATCAAATCGAGCATCTGCTGAACCGTGACAGGCAAAATGAAGGATAGAGGCATCGGAAGCCGTCTGTTTTATGGCTTCGGCAGTAGCTCCATCTTCGCTTAAAAATTTTGAACTTGCCATTTCTCTGGCTAGAATTCGTCCCTCTCTTTTTGCCCCAGGCAGCCTTTTTTCTTCTACGGCAGGGTCAGCCACAATCAGTGCTGATCCATTTTTCAGAGGTTTTTTCTCATGAAGAAGATCAAAGATTCGAAGAGAGGGCGTCATAGAAATAGTGTATTTATCGATGAGGTATTCTCTTCCATTTCCATTAGGACCATTTCTATAAAGGGCCGCAAAGGGAACATCTCGCATTGTTGCATCGGTGATAATGATTAACTTCTCACCATCTAACATCCCTTCTATCGGAGAAATTAATGCTTTATAAAGCTCCTCTAAACCTCCTGAAAGGTGTGCACTTCGATCTAAGCTCTCCTCTTTTTCTAGAGTCTGGTCAGATAACCCTTCCAAGGTGATAGTACGAACAGGAAGATAATCGCCCATCAATGACCGACGCGATTCCTTTTCTTCAAGCGGTGTAGGCGCTTTGCTTTGAAAACCCTTGGAAAGCACTATTTTCTTACTTTGGATTCCATCTTCCTTAACGACCCAAGCATGGAGATCGTTATCAAAAGATCTAGAAAAATAGATAAAGGAGGCTTTTTCTCTTTTGGCGATCTCTTGCATTTTCTCAAGATTAATATTCGCCCTCTGTTCACACCCTTCCTTAGAAAGCCCTAGTCGCTCGCTGTATAGGTCAAAAAGAGCACGAGCGCGCCCCTTTTCGCAAATTTCAAGGGCTTTGCCTTCTTTACCAGTAATGAAGTAATTTCTCTCTAATGCATGATAAGTTTTTGACTGCTCTTCAAAGATGGAAATTTTCCACGCATCATGCCCCAAACTCGCCTGTATGTCAGAATAAATTGCAATAGCTTGAATAAATGCATCTTCAGAGTTTGGGTACTCCAGAAACATAAAAAAAGAGTGTCCAAGGTTATGGTTTCCATCTCCCTCCCCCGCTTTGTCCCCGATCTCTTT
>JAJFMK010000023.1 GCA_021772215.1 Chlamydiota bacterium
AACTGCTCCCCACGCTCTCGGGTGTTCAATCAACCCACGACATCCTAAAGGCAGCCAGCTTCTACTAAATATGATGGAAAATAGAGATAACGAAATCTGGGTTTCAACTCGGGACCTTCTCTTAAGTTTAAAGAGCAAGAGGGTCTGGATTCTTAAAATGATACTCCTGGGGTCGCTGCTTGCCCTACTTTATGCCCTAACAAGACCGATCAGTTATCAAGCCGAGGCAACATTTCGCGACCGCGGCCGCGGGCAGAGCGGTTTTGACTCTAGCGCCATGGCCATGGCCCTAATCACGCAGTCTCCCCAAGAGAGTGAAGCGGTCTCGACATTCAAATCGGCACGGGTGATGGCTCCTGTAGTGCAAACCTTAGGTCTTCAAGTCTCCTACAGCCCCAAAAAGTCACCCTTTCCCCTCTGGATGCGGATCCCGGCGAACCTCTATATTGCTTGGAGTTTCTACTGGCAAAAAGAGGAGCCTCTCTTTTCCGATCCCCAATTACCGCTAGAATTTAGCGACGTCATCTACCTCAACGAAACAGCCCTCTCTTTTCCCCTAACGTTTGTCACTGACGATGAGTTTGAATTTTTGGGTCAAAGAGGACGACTCAATGAGCCTAACCTACACAACAGTTTAGCCTTTACCCTCAAGAGCGATCAAATGAACCTTGAAGGGAAAACGTTTAAAATCCATGTTCGCCCTTTTACACCCACTGTCAACAACCTCGTTCGCTCTTTACGCGCTGAACTGGATAAGCGAGATAAGAGCCGCGTCCTTCTTGAAATGCAAAGCGGTGATCGTCTCTTAGGTGCCAAAATTCTCAATGCCTTAATGAGCGCTTATCACGATTATCTAGCTGGAGAGAGCCAAAGACTCAATGAGAATCAGCTCGCCTACTTGTTGGTGCGCGAAGGAGAGGCGATTGCTCAGCTGCGCCAAGCGATGGAGAGCCACGCCGAAATCATGAGTGGGGATTTAAAAGAAATTGGCTTTGTCGACTCAGAGAAAGCGCTCAACTTTTTTGCCACACATCTCGAAAAGCTACAGACGAAATCTCAAGTGCTGGAGCTCGAGAGACGTCGCCTAAAAGCGGCCGTAAATCAAGGAACGCTTGATCTCAATCGTCTAACACTTCTGAGCGATTTTCAACCTCTCTTAAGCCGCTATATGGAATTAAAAGAGCGACGCGATCACCTCGCCTTAAGTCTGGGGCGAGAGCGCATCGAGAATAAAGATCCCGCTTTCGTCTCGATGCGCATCACTAAACTCAAAAGTCTAAAGAGAGAATCCGAAGAGATTACAGATATTCTCTCTAAAATAGATGCCGGGGAACTTTCGTTACAAGAAAATGACTGGACCCTTGATCTAGGAGAGCAGGCCGGACGAGGTTACCGCGACCATCTGACCCATACTAAAGAGCTGCTCGACCTAAAAAGGTTGAGCTTAGAAGAGGAGCTAGTCTATCAACAGGCATACCCCAACAGCTTTGATGCGATAGACACCCAGATGGGCCAGGATCTTCTGATGCGCACTCTCGCCTCCCTCAATGAAGTGGAAGTCAAAGAGGGGCAGCTAAAATATCTCTTAGAGGAGATGGAGCAAGAGGAATTTGAGGTGACTACCCTCTCATCCATGCTGCAAGACAAGGTAGGCCAAGAGCTTCTCTCTAAAGCGATGGCCTTAGAGATTGCCATACGTGACCCATTAAATCGGAGTTCAAAAGAGCAAGAGAGGATGCAAGAGGAGCTCAACTTGCAAAAGCTCTATTTAAAGACGCATATCGAACAGAACGTTCAGCTGTTAGCACTTCAAAACAGGCTACTCAATGAAAAAATTGCGGGCATTGAATCGGCGCTTTACGCTGTTGTGAACAGACAGCTCTCCCTTCTAGAAAAGCAGGCGCGCGGGTTAGTAGATAGAAGGCTATCCGCCATAGAAATCGAAGAGGAGCTGATCGGGGAGGAGCTAAAAGATATTAGCCGCAAAATGGCCTCCTACCCCCAAAAGTGGGTCTCTGAACAGCTGCTTAAACAGCGTGTACAGCTCGGACAGATGACGACAGCAGAACTGGCAAAACTGGTTGAAAACAAGAATGTGACTGCCAATCTTGACCTGATTCAGTCGGCCCCTATCGACTACGCAAAAGAGCCCTACCTTCCCAAATCTCCTAGGCTCTTTCTCTTTGCTCTTTTAGGAGCTTTCATTGGGGCCTTTGGCTCCGTCGCCCTCCTTTTAGGAAAGATCTGCATTAAAGGGGTCCCCGCCTCGGAGGCGAACCTCGCACTTGCCGGACAGAGCGTTGCAGGAAGATTAAGCCACGGATCAGACCAGTTACCACTTAATCTGCTTTGGCAAAGGGACCTCAAGACCCTTAGAAATCTCACCTCCCAACTTGCAATGAGTGAAGGCGGCAGCTGCCTCTTGGCTCACGGCGGCCGTCCTAGCCACGCAAGCCAAATCGCTCACCTCCTTGCCAAGCGAAAACAGAGAGTTCTTTTAATTGATCTCTCAAGAGAAGAGGGAGAACTCGGCAGCTATATAAAGGGAGATAGTAAAACTTTTAAGGTGACAAAGGGGAGCGATTTCGACCTCCTTGGAGGAGGAGTCTTGGGGCGCCTCTCACTAGAGCTGCTCGACCAAGAGCGTTTTCATCAACTTATCAGTGAGTTAAGGCAAACCTACGATTGGGTACTTGTGGCCCTCCCTCACTGTATAACAGAGGCAGGTGTCACTGCATTTGCAACAAAATTTTCAAAAATGGCCATCTACTTAGAAGATGAAACCCTCCAGGAGCTGCAACCCTTCTTCAGTGACAAAGCTCTTTTTCTCTTTTTCAATTAGTGTTATACTGTCCTCCCCATGAGATGGACTTTTTCATTTATCCTACTTCCCTACCTGCTGCTCTTTGGCGAGCCAGAGCCGCATAATGTCCGTCTCTTCTGCAACTCTTCCGGCGTTCCAATAAAAGAATTAACATACTCGGAAGGAGAGATTATCCATCGCCGCTTCCTCACCTGGAACGGGGAGCAGCTTCTGATCGACCTAACCGATGACGGATCGCAAGAGGAGGAGTCCGACCTTGAGGGCGTCTCAAAGCGCATTCGACTCACCTATGACCCTGTAAGAAATGAGACAATCTGTGAGGAGGCATTTCCTCCCGATTTTATCTTTATTCCCGTTGACGTCGTCGATCTAAATAAAGAGAAAAACGACCCATCCGGTCGCTACTCCTACGTTGAGGCAGCCTACTCTCAACTACAACAATTGTGGAAAAAGCAGAACAACTTGCTTGACGGAACCTACTGGGAACTTCGCCAAACCGCTGAGTATCTCTTTGGTGAGGATAACCTCATTTGGTGGGGCGTCTACCCCGATGAGGTTGAAAATGGTGTCGTAGGGCATGGGGAGGTTTCTGACAAGGTGCGCATCACCGGAATGAATGGGATACTCAACAGTAAAAAGGATTGCCAACTTTTAGCGCTGACCCTGTCTGAAATTCATGGTGGCATCAATATCCATTACGTCTACTGGCCGTCAGGCGGCTGGACAAAAGATCTCATCAACTGCGCTTTTGCCAAAGCGGGCTACCGCTGCGCTGCCTCCCGCCTTCTCGCTAAAACTTGGAAAGAGCTCATCGACGAGATGGGCGGCGTCAACAGCGGCGGCCGTATCATCCACTACTGCCATAGCATCGGCTGCGCCACATCTGAAGCGGCAAAGACGCTTTTAGAGGAGGAGGAGCAGGAGATGATCCATCTCTTTGCCTTTGGCCCTCCGCAAATTGTCGCCGATGAGGGCTTTGGCCATGTGACAAATTACATCAGCTACCGCGACGGCGTCTGCATCCTCGACCCCTTTCGCTACGTCGAAGCTCTCTCTGGAGATCTTTCTCACGTCAAACTTGTGGGGGATCTAAATGGTCCGCCACTCATCGACCATATGATCATTACCGGTGCCTACTTCGAGGTCCTCGAAGAGTTAGGAGCCCAGTTCCAAAAAGACTACCCCAGGTAGGGATAGGGAAGTGAATACTCCCTCAGCTAAAGCAGAAGGCTTCTCCCGATTAAGGGTTCCTCTGCTCGTACCACAATTAAGGTGTGGAGAGGGCTTCTAGGGATTTGGATACCCAAGCTATCTATTCCGAGAGCTAATTTTTAATGATGG
>JAJFMK010000221.1 GCA_021772215.1 Chlamydiota bacterium
ATAAAAAGATCTCGTTTCCCGTAGGCCGCATCCAATCTCTTTTTATGCGACCCCTTTCCTTTCTAGAATTTCTCGAGGTCATGGATGAGGGAAAGCTAATCGAGTTTATCTTAAATTTTACATGGACAACTGAAATTGGACAGGCTGTTCATAAGAGGCTTATGGATTTGGTAAAACTCTACTTTTTTATTGGAGGTATGCCAGGTGCAGTTGTTCAATATTTAGCAACGGAGTCACTGCAAAATTGTCAAAACACATTGTTAACATTGATTGACCTGTATCACTTAGATATGGGTAAATATGGAACCAAAACACAATATCAACATCTTCAGGTCCTATTTGATCGAGCTCCTGAATCGGTGGGTCGTAGATTTAAATACTCATTTATCGACCCAGATGTGAAGTCGCGCGATTTACGTACAGCTTTAGATCAATTGACATGGGCGGGTTTGTTAAATCCTGTTTTAGCTACGTCGGCATCTGGCTTGCCTCTACAATCTCAGGTTAAATCAAAGGTGCAAAAGCTACTATATCTTGATATTGGTATGTTGCAGACGGCGCTGAAAGTAGACCCTTTACTATTCTTCAGAGAGGATTTGACGCTTATTCATTCAGGTGCTCTAGCTGAACAGTTTGTGGGGCAAGAGCTCATTGCCTATACAAATCCCCATGATCGAGCTCAACTCTATTTTTGGGAGCGTGAGAAAAAAGACAGCTCTGCGGAAGTTGACTATGTGGTCACCATGGACTCTCATATCATCCCTGTTGAAGTAAAGGCTGGACCTACTGGAAAACTGCGTTCTATGGCTGTTTTTTTAGAGGAGAAAGGATCCCCGTTTGGGGTTAGAATCTGCGGTTCGGTGCCTCATAGATCAGGCTCAACTACCACAATTCCTTTTTACCTGGTTAGCCAGCTTTACCGTTTATGCAGATCAGGGTAGCCCCTTGATCCCTTTCTTATAGAAAGGGGTTAGTCGCCACCTGAATCTATTACAAAGTAACTGGCATCTACACCATATTGTGCGGCAAACTTTTTGCGTGCTACATTCATAATCTTAGCCCCAATACAGGTAAAAAAAGCGGGAATGCCCAAAGAAGAGCCTACGACGCAGACAGCTTCAATCCGTCTTGCTTTTGATCCAGGTTCAGTATCAAAGTTACCGCAGAGTCCGGACTCTAAAGCCAGAACCATTCCAGTAGTAAACGTCAGAGCACATATACCATAAAGGGTATATGTGGGATGTTCTACATAGAAAGGCGCATAATCCGGAGGGGGAGGCTCGCGCACAAGAGGTTCTCGGTTGACACTCATGCAGCCAGACTAGCTCGGCTAAGAATTTGATGTCAAATCTGTCGTAGTTACGAGAGCTCTTTGATCCATTTTTGGATGTTCTCTTCGGTGATCTCGGTGTTGCCGACAAGCTTTTTCGCTTTCACTTTCTTTTTGTTGGCGATGACAAGGGTGGGTGTGGAGTTCACCTCGAAGGTTTTGCAGATTCCCTGAAAGTAGCGCATGCCACTTTCGATGTCTGAGAAGTTAAGTGGCTTGTAGGTGACATTGAGGGAAGCTACCGCCTTTTGGATATCTTTGGGTTTGGGAGTCTCTGTCTCTTCGGTGAGGGCGCATAGCTTTTCACGAAGTGCGAAGTACTTCTCTTTCTCTTTGAGCATAAAGGAGAGGTTATAGGGGAGGTAGTTGAGGCTTTCAGGGTGGAGCATACGGTCGATGAAGATGACGGACGCTTGGCCCATTACCTTGGGAAGGATGACGCTTAGCTTCTTTTCCGCCTCTTTACACGCTTTGCAGTACCAGTCACTCACAAAGTAGATCTCAATTTGGCTTTTGCGGTTTCCGAAGATCGGATCCTCATTTTCAGAGGTGCCATCGGCAAAGGAGGTCTCAGGAATTGCCACGCCGAAGAGAGCGAGCAGAAAGCCGAGGGCGAGGGCCGAGCCGGCGCCAAAGGTCTTACTTAAGATACGTGCATGCATGTTAGATTTTCCTTCTGATTGTTGCTGTTTGTAATGGATCCACCCCAAAGCCATAATGCTGGATGTTATCAGTCCTATAACGAGAGCGATGGAGAGACAGATGGGGCACCACTGACCAATTTCAAAGTACTGGATCAAGATGAAGATCACCTCGGCGCCTAGGGCGCTAAAGGCCATAAAGCCTAAAAGTAAGTAAAGTATCGGCAAGCTAGAGGTGAAGAGGAGAATAACAAAAAAGCTTGAGAAGAAGAGGAAGCCGAGGAGGTCAAAGCTGTAGCCGTAAAATCTGTAGAGGTGTGCCTCAGCGCAGGCTGCCGTGCAGAGACTGAATGCCGAGACAACTGTTAATCCGAGGCCGACTAGGGCAAGGGCCCCCAAAAAGACCTTAAGCCACCACTCTAAATTTGGATACATTCACCAACTCCCTAAAGTTATTTCTTTAAAGGATGGGGCGATTCTCTGTCAATCTCTTCTCAGTTAGGAGCAGCTGGCGGTCGCAAGAGTTAGCCAGCTCGGTGTCATGGGTGACGATGATAAGGCCCTTTTTGCCCTCTTTGGTGAGGTCGATCAGGAGCTTATGGATGGCGCTCGAATTTGAGCGGTCTAGGTTGCCGGAGGGCTCGTCGGCTAAGATCAGGTCGGGATCGTTACAGAGAGCTCTTGCGATCGCAACCCTCTGTTTCTCGCCGCCGGAGAGGAGCCTTGTGGGGTGGTTGATGCGATTCATTAAACCAACCCGCTCGATCAGCTCATGCGCTCTGTTATACGCTTTGGAGTTTCTTCCTGTGGCGAAGCGGGCAATTTTGGCCGGCATGAGGACATTTTCTAGGAGGCTGTAGTCTTCGAGGAGGTGAAACGACTGAAAGACAAAGCCTAGAGAGGCGTTGCGAAGTTTGAGGCGGTTAAAGGCATTAACTTGGTTCCCTTTGATCTCGAGGCTGCCCTCTGTTGGGTCATCGAGGGTGCCGAGAATATGGAGCAGGGTGGTCTTGCCCTCACCCGAGCGGCCGACGATCGCGACCGACTCTTTAGGGTTAACTATGAGGTCGACATTTTCAAAGAGAAGCGTCGGCGCAGGAGAGGAGAACTCCTTTTTAATTTTTATGGCGCGTAAAAGGGGTGACATCTTAGCTCCTCAAGGTGATAGCGGGTTTAACGAGACACGCCTTAATCGCCGGGACGAGGCCGGAGAGGAGAGAGGTGATTGAGGTAGCGATGATGACGAAGCGCAGCGCCTCGAAGCTTAAGCTGCTCGGTAGGTGGTCACCGAAGAAGAGCGCCCCAAAGGCGGGGTGGCCCTGCAACTGGCTAAGTAGGCCCAATATCCAGGAGATGTGATCGAGAGTAAAGATCGCTGCCGCGACGCCAATGAGGCTGCCGATCAGTCCCATCATCAACCCTGCAAAGCCGAAGATCGAGGCGATCGAGAGCGTCGAGGCGCCCATCGACCGTAAGATGCCGATCTCATGGCGCTTATCGTTCACTAAGATAATCAACATCGAGATGATGTTGGAGCAGGCGACCATGATGATAATCGCAGCGAGAATCGTAAAGAGGTTTTTCTGGCTCTGCAGCTCCTGTAAGAAGGGGCGGATATAGTCAAAGTCTCTATAGGACTCCACTAGGAAGTAGCGGTCGAGGCCGCGCTTTCTTAGGGCGCTTGTGAGCGAGGCTTTTAATTCGTCCGCTCTTTCGAAGTTTTCAAAGCGGAGGTGGACGCCATTACTTTCAGGGACGAGGTCGGCGCCGGTCTGAGTTCGCACATAGGAGGCGATCTCCCTGGGGGCGATGAGGAACTTTCCGCCGAGAGCCATGATCCCCTGGTCGTAGAAGCCGGCGACAAAGATCGGGATCTCGGTTCTCTGGTTGACGGTCATGCTAGGTGACTCATAGGTGATGACGCCGCGATCGCCTAACTTAGCGCCCTGGTCACGGAAACCCTTTGGAAGAAGGATGCCGTCGCCAAGGCCGGCGTAGTAGGGAAGTTGAAAGCCCTCCTCATTCTTGTGGATCCAGGGGAGGTTATCGCTTAAGAGCGTCTCAAAGGAGGCGACCTGTAGGGTGGAGGGGTCAGCGGCGCCTTGGAATTTGACGCCCTGGACTGTGAAGGAGATCTCGTTGCCGGTGACAGCAACGGGGATCTGTCCTTCGGCGATCAGCTGAATGTTCTGTTTAATCTCTATCTCTTGGGCTAGGGGCGTCTCTTTGAGGAGGTAGCGCTCCACATCACCGCGCGAGCTGATCGGCGTAGCTAGCAGTTTGCCCTCTTTTGGATAGAGCGTAGGAGGAATCACCCAGCCGTATGGCGGCGTCTCATATGTTACTGTTACGCTTTCGTTTAGAGCCTCTTGGAGCTTTCTCTCTTTGGTCAACTTCTTAAGGTTGCCGATATCGTGAGGTTTGATGGGAAGAAGCGTGCGATCTAGTAGCGCATTTTCGGGGTCGAGGGAGAGGATGGTGGCAATCTGAGAAAACTCGAGGTCGCGCTCTTCAAACTGCCCGGTCGGAAGGCTCCCATCTGACGGGGTGAGCCGCTCACTTTTCAGCTTGAGCTGCGCCTGTGACCCTTCGTAGGTGGAGACCTGGAAGGGAAAGAGCTCCTTTTGCTCGTCGATGGTAGCGAAGAGCTCTTTGACGAGGTCCACCTTCTCACCTTGAGAGTCGAGAAGCGGGGCGGGCCAGCTGCCTGGGATCTCCTCATCTATAGAGGCTTCGTAAGGATCTGTCTCATCAGCTTGGAGCTTTTCGCTTAAGGATTTAGCCTGGTAATCCGAATTTGAAGAGATCGCATCGATCTGATAGTACCACGACTTGCTGTAGCTATCTGTCGGCGTGATGCGAATAGGAGCAGAGAGGGTGATTAGTTTTTCCACCCACATCGTCTCAAGGCCATTTGTGACGGAGAAGAAGACCAAGATCAGCCAGACCACCAGTCCAATTACCAGACAGGAGATGAGGCTGATGATCGAAGAGGAGAGCTGCCGCCACTTGGGAAGAAGATATTTAGCGGCGACAGATAGTTCGAACATCTTTAGACTTACTTAGTCTCTTTGTACTCCACATGCTCACGGATGGTTGGATCATACTTTTTCAATGAGATCCTCTCCGGCGTGGACGTTTTGTTTTTTTGGGTGAA
>JAJFMK010000222.1 GCA_021772215.1 Chlamydiota bacterium
TTAGACTCTAAAATGTTAGACTCAAGACGGATTGTATAGGGGAACTCTTCACGGCTTGGGAGGGACGGAAGGAGAGCTCTTTCAGCCAACTTTCCATGACCCACCTCACGGCGCCCTGGAGGACCTGCGCGACCCACCTCACCAACGGAGAAGGGAGGGAAGAAGTACTGTAGATAGAAGCGCTTCGACCCCTCACCATGGAGGCTCTCAAAGCGCTGAGCCATCGACTCACCGCCGAGAGTACAGACGGAGAGTGACTGCGTCTCACCACGGGTGAAGAGGGAGCTTCCGTGAGCTCTGGGGAGCGGATGCTGTTCGATAATAATCTGACGCACCTCATCGAGGGAGCGACCGTCGACACGTTTTTTGGTCTTTAATATCGCTTCGCGCATTCTCTTAGAGATCAGCTCTCCAACAGCCTCTTTGAGGATTAATGGGGCATGCGTCGGCTCTTGGCCCTCAGGAGCGTTACTCTCTTCGATGGCGGCCTTAATTGTAGAGATTGCCTCTTCACGCTTCAGCTTATCTTTAACATTAAGCGCCTCGTCAAACTGAGCGCCGTGCTTTCCTTCAAGTTCTTTAACGAGCTCTCTGTCAATTTCACGAAGTTTGCCATGTTTTTTCTCTTTACCGACTTTCTCTCTCCAGGAGGCGAGCGCATGACAGATAGTCTTAATCGCTGCGTGGCCTGTCTCGATCGATTCAAGAACCTGCTCTTCAGTTAAGAAATCACAGTTTCCTTCGATCATCAAGATCGCATCTTCGGTTCCCGCAAGCATCAGGTCGAGTTTGGAATTTTCCATCTGGGCGGGTGAGGGGTTAATCACCATCTTACCATCGATCATACCAACGCGGACAGCGCCGATCGGCTTAATAAGCGGGATGTCGGAAATGACTAGCGCCGCGGAAGAGGCGCAGATAGCGAGCGCTTCATGCGGATGTTCACCGTCGAATGAGAGGACGTAGGTGAGGATCTGCACCTCGTTGTAGTAGCCTTCCGGGAACATGGGGCGGACGGGACGGTCGATCAGGCGGCAGACGAGAGTCTCACGCTCTGTTGGTCTACCTTCGCGCTTAATAAAGCCGCCTAAGGTCTTTCCCGCTGAGGAGAATTTCTCCTGGTAGTCAACTTTAAGGGGGAAGAAGCCTTGATCTTCTTTTGCCTCTTTGCTAGCGCAAGCTGAAGCGAAGACAATGGTCTCGCCCACTTTGAGAACAACAGATCCATTGGCTTGACGCGCCATCTGACCTGTTTCAAAGTTGAATTCAGTTCCTGCGACTTCAATAGTTAAAGTCTCTTTTTTCATCGATTTTCCTTATGTTTTGTCTTGTTTGAAAGTGAGCCGATGAAGAGAGAGACCTGGTAGAATTCAGAGAGAGGTAGCTGCAGCGTCAGCCGCCCGTCTCTGATTTCTATCATTGGACTCAATACTCTTCGACTCATAAAAAAGGCCCCTAGAGGAGACGCTGATTAACTCGACTGTCATCGACTTAATCAGTATTTCCTCGAGGGGCTATAATTATTGAAGGTTTCACTTCTTAAACGGTTATCTCTTCAAGCTCAGCTTAGTGATGAGCGCCTGATAACGAACCGTATCAGTCGAGTTGAGATAATCTAAAAGACGACGTCTCTGACCTACAAGTTTGAGCAGAGCAAGACGTGAGTTGTGATCCTTTGGAGATCTCTTCAAATGGTCTGTCAGTTCTACAATCCTCTCAGTCAAGATGGCGATCTGAACGTCGGCTGATCCTGTGTCTTTTTCATGAAGCTGAAACTTCTTCGTGATTTCTTCTTTGGTTCCCTTGTCTAGTGACATGAAGAGAAACCTCCTTAGCTAATTTGCAAATCTCAAGATTGAGAAAGGCTTTAGGTTTGTACTCGTTTAGACTTCTATTTTAGCACGTAAAGGGTTTACATTTCAATGAGAAACTGCATAACTATCAAGTATTTGTTTAAACTACACCTTAGTATCGAGGATAACCTCGACAATATCAGGGAACTGCTGATGTGGGTCCTTTCGTAAAACCACCTTAAAAGGGATAGAAATACGCCCTAAGTGCTTCTCCATCATCAACTCCTCATAGATTTTGCGCTTTAGCTCCTCAGAGGGCTTTTCGCCCTTAAATTTGCTTAGGATCTCATTAATATACTCATGTTGCTGACGCCTAATGATTTCTTGGTCGTAAAAGGGCTCATTCATTCTCGATTTCCTTGCTCGAATTTACTCTCTACTGTAGAATAAAAGGAATTTTTACAGCAAAGAGGGACTTGCAAAACTCATTCGCCCGTTAAAAATACCCTTTTAAAGCCTATTTTTTCCAGGCAAAGCAATTTTGCAAGTCCCTCCAAAATCGAATTTTTTAGGAAAATGACAGAATATAAAGAAAAATTTACACTTTTGAAGCCGTGGCTTGGACAGATGCTCAGTGAGATCAAAAAAGAGCTCAAGAATGACCATCTGAAAAAAGATCCCCAGTTTTCGAAGAAATACTTCAATAAACCCTACCATAGGGTCGAAAACAGTGAGTTAAGCGTTGGCTATTGCGCTGCCGTGGATGCCGGTGAGGACCATATTGGAGAATTCATCTTTCAGCGCTGGATCTTAAAACATAGCGACATCTACCACTTTTTTGCGCAAGCACTTGAAAAGATCAACCCCGATTTCGCCGCCATCGAACAGATTGACACCGAAGTGGCTACCGAGATCGCTGAGAAGAGCAAGGTGCAGTTTGGAGCGAAAAATAGCTATATCTTTACTGTGATCAACTCTGTCGCCTTTCCAAAGTCCGTCATTGATGATCTACAAAAACAGGCGACAGATGAGACCGAAACAGCCCAAAAGATGCGCAAAGAGCTGCAGACCATCGAAAGCCAAGAGGCCTTAATTAAAGGCTATGAGACAAAAATACAGCGGCTCACCGATCGCTATGAGAAGAAGCTAGCCGGTCTGCAGCTTAAGTATAAAGTGGACACGGATAAGCTTAAAAACCAGGTTGCCAATCTGCAGCGAAAACTTTAATGAGCTCCTTCCCCTACCAGCTACAGCCGACAAGCGACGATGAAAAATGGATGATCGAGGCGCTTAAGCAGGCGTGGCGCGCTTTTTTGGATGACGAGGTTCCCGTCGGCGCTGTCATCGTACACAAGGGTCGTGTTATTGCCAGAGGATACAATCAGGTAGAGACCTTAAAAGATGCTACAGCGCACGCTGAGATGTTGACCATCACCTCCGCCGCCTCAGCTCTTGAAAATTGGCGTCTTGCGGAGACAACTCTCTACTGCACCATGGAACCCTGCAGCATGTGCGCCGGAGCGATCCTCTTAAGCCGCATCCCTAAGATCGTCTATGGAGCTAAAGATATCCGCCACGGCGCCAACGGCAGCTGGGTCAATCTCTTCGAACAGAAACATCCAACCCACAGCGTCGAAGTCACCGGCGGTATCTACGAGGCTCCCTCAGCAGACCTGTTGCGTACATTTTTTGAAAAGCAGAGGGCGAAGAGTGAACGTTGAGGAGCTTTTGACAGAACTCATTGAACAGAAAAAGGATAGTCTCCTTCATACCGGCCGACGCATCGTCCCCACCTTGACGCCCGAAGATCTTCTGCAGCCCAACGACTACCCAGAATTAGAGAATCACCCCCATTTTCGCTATGAAGAGGGCATACTCGCCGGCCTCCAAATGGCCCTTGCCGCACTGCGCGCTGAAATTCACAGTTGATGTTGTTCTGAGAATTTGGTATACTGTTCACATTCAACGGAGTTTATTATGAAAAAGCAAGGCCACCCAAATTATAGAAACGTTCTCTTTGTCGACTCATCGACAGGGCACAAATTTATCTGCGGAAGCACTCTAAAAACCGATGAGACTGAAGAGTTTGAAGGTGTTAAATACCCCGTCTACAAAGCGTCGATCTCATCCGCTTCTCACCCACTTTTCACCGGAAGCAAGCAATTTGTTGACTCTGAAGGTCGTGTTGACAAGTTCAAGAAGCGTTACGGTAAAAAGCCCGCTTAACCTAAGATGGACATTGAGAAAAAGGTGCATCAGCTCCTCGAGCGGCTAGACTCGATCGAGGAGGAGCTCTCTAAGCCAGAGACTCTACAAGATCAAAAAAAATATCGCACCCTCTCTCAAGATCACTCCTACCTCTCCAACGTCAAAAGCACATGGGAAAAACTTCGCAAAGCTAAACTTGAGCTCGCGGAGGCGAAAACGCTTCTAAAACAGGAAGATGATCCAGAGTTCATCACTGTCTTAGAGGAGGAGATCACCTCTTTAGAAAAGGAGGTCCCCAAGCTTGACGAAGCAATGGAGACTCTTCTCATCCCCCCCGATCCCCAAGACCACGCTAACACTGTCCTAGAGATTCGCGCCGGCACAGGCGGCGATGAAGCAGCTCTATTCGTCGGCGACTGCGTCCGGATGTACAAGATGTTCTCCGAAAAGATGGGCTGGAAGTGGGAGTCGCTCACCTCTACCGAATCGGATCGTGGAGGCTTTAAAGAGTATATTGCGGTTGTCGGCGGTCCCAACGTCTACCGCCACCTCAAACATGAGGGAGGGACCCACCGCGTCCAGCGAATCCCCGATACAGAGACGCAAGGCCGTATTCACACCTCTGCTATCACTGTCGCCACCCTCGTAGAACCTGGCGATGACGATGATATTCAGATTGAAGAGCGCGATCTCGAAATCGATACCTATCGCGCCTCAGGAGCGGGCGGACAGCATGTCAACACAACGGACAGCGCCGTACGGATCACACACGTGCCCACTGGTGTTGTCGTCACCTCGCAAGAGGAGAGAAGCCAGCACAAAAACAAAGAGAAGTGCATGCGTGTCTTAAAAGCGCGCGTCAAAGAGGCGCAAGATCTAAAAAAGCGCCAAGAGCTGGATAAGAACCGATCTGAACAGGTCGGCTCCGGCGATCGCTCAGAGCGCATCCGCACCTACAATTTCCCCCAAAACCGCGTCACCGACCATCGCATCAACCTCACCACCTACGATCTCGATGCGGTGATGGAAGGTGAGTTGGACAATATCTCCAACTCCCTAGTAAAACATTTCAGACAAAAAGAGCTGCTGTGAAGCCCGCATCTGATATCTTGAAAAGTTCTGCTGAGTTCTTAGAGAAAAAGGGTATTCAAAACGGCAGAAAAGAGGCGGAGCATCTCCTCTGCCACACTCTAAAACTATCGCGCCTCGATCTCTACACATCATTAGATCGCCCCCTTGAGGAGAAGGAGCTAGAAAAGATACGTGAGCTACTTCGCCGCCGTGGCCAAAGGGAGCCCCTCGCCTATATTCTTGGCATACAACCCTTTCACAACTGCCAAATCAAAGTTGACAGGCGAGTCCTTGTCCCAAGACCTGAAACCGAGGAGCTAGTGCAGAAAGTTCTCGATGAAATCCCCGCTCGCAATCTTCGTATTCTAGACCTCTGCTGCGGCAGCGGCTGTATTGGAATCGCCCTAAAAAAAGAGCTGCCAAACAGTGAGGTAACCTTAGCAGATATCTCGCCTAAGGCACTTGAACTTGCCAAAGAAAATGCCGACCTTAACGAAGTCGAAGTAAATTTTCACCAGGGAGACCTCTGCCAAGATCTAAAGGGGCCTTTTGACCTGATCTGTTGCAACCCTCCCTATGTGAGCGAAGAGGAGTATAAAACCTTAGAGCCGGAGCTCCACTTCGAGCCAAAAGGGGCCCTCGTTGCCCCTAATCGAGGCCTTGAGATCTACCAAAGGCTGGCAAAAGAGCTGCCCAAAATTCTTAAAGGGAGACTCTACATGGAGATTGGGGCCGATCAAGCCAACGAAATTCTTCAAAGTTTTACCTCTCCTTGGAAAGACACCAAAGTTTTCAAAGATTTTTTTGGTAAAGACCGCATTTTAACCTCACGACTTAACTCTTGATAATGAATCTTTTTTCGGGTATTCTAGTCACGTTCTGTAACTGGAAATAGAATGTTAGATTCGCTTACCCAAAAATTTCAAGGTATCTTCGCCCGCGTCTCGGGAAAGAGCCGCATGACTGAGAAAAATCTCTCTGCGGCTGTCCATGAGGTGCGTCAAGCGCTGCTTGAGGCTGATGTAAACCATCAAGTTGTCAAAGCTCTGATCGAGCGTATCAAGCCAAAGGCGCTTGGAAAAAAGGTTATGCGTTCTGTCACAGCGGGCCAGCAATTTATCAAAGTGGTCCATGAGGAGATCGCCAATTTCATGGGCGGCGACGAGGCGCACCTGGTCGTCAACCATCGCCCTGGTGTCATCATGGTCTGCGGTCTTCAGGGATCGGGAAAGACAACCTTCGTCGCAAAATTGGGAAACTACCTCAAGAAAAAGGGACGCTTTTCGAACCCCCTTTTGGTGGCGTGCGATCTGCAAAGACCTGCGGCAGTTGACCAGCTAAAGACGCTAGCGGAGCAGTGCTCACTTCAGCCCTATGCTATCGAAGGTGAGAAAGATCCGCTCAAAGTGGCCAAGTCGGCGATCGACCATGCCAAAGCGAACGGAAACGACCTTGTTATCATCGACACTGCAGGACGACTACAGATCGACGAAGAGCTAATGAAGCAGCTCAAAAATATTAAAGAGATCGTACAGCCCGAAGAGCTTCTCTTCGTTGCTAACGCCTCACTCGGTCAAGACGCGGTCAACGTAGCTAAAGAGTTCCATAGCAGCGTCTCAATTACCGGAACCGTCCTGACGATGCTCGATGGCTCCTCACGCGGCGGAGCGGCGCTGTCAATTCGCCATGTGACTGGTAGACCGCTGAAATTTGAGGGTGTGGGCGAAAAGATCGAAGATATACTCCTCTTCAACCCTACCTCTATGGCTGACCGTATCCTTGGAATGGGCGATACGATCAACTTGGTGCGTAAAGCTGAAGAGCTAATTGACAAAGATGAGATGGCTGACATGGAGGAGAAGGTCAAGAAGGCCTCCTTCACCTACAACGACCTACTCAAGCAGTTTAGCATGATCAAAAAGATGGGATCGATGAAGAGCTTGATGGGCATGATGCCGGGGATGAGCGGAGTCGATACCAGCAAGCTTGATGAAAAGCAGTTCCTTCATATGGAGGCAATTATCCTCTCAATGACACCGCGTGAGAGAAAGGGTTTAGATCCCCTCGAGGTCCCGCGCCGTCGCCGCATCGCTAAGGGTGCCGGCCGCGATTTTGAAGAGGTAAACCGCCTTGTGAAGATGTATACACAATCTAAAGATTTTTTAAGAAAAAGCCCCAATAGAAAAAAATTGGAAAAAATGATGGGAGGCAAAACGCAATGGCGTTAAAAATCCGTATGCGACAGCAGGGTCGCACCAACCGTAAACTCTACCGCCTTGTTGTCACAGAGACAACAGCAGCGCGTGATGGACGTTACGTAGAGATGCTCGGCTGGTTTAACCCGCACGAGAAAGATGAAGAGCAGCAGCTTAGTATTGCCACAGACCGTGTGCAGCACTGGCTCAATCAAGGTGCTGAGATGAGTGGAAAGTCAAAGGCTCTGATTGAACGCGCTGCTCCTGAAGTGGTCAAAGCGCACACAGCGAAGGTTGTGGCGAAGAGAAACGCAGAATGTGCCAAGAGAAAAAAGAGAAAAGCCGCTTAAGCTTTTCGATTCTCTCTCTCTTTCCGGGTTACTTTGATGGCCCATTTCGGGAGAGTATGCTCAAAAGGGCGCAAGAGAGTGGGCTGATCGAGATATCGCTTATCGACATCCGCAGCTACTCTGAGGATCGCCATAACCGCGTTGACGACCGCCCCTTTGGCGGTGGTCCCGGGATGGTGATGAAAGCAGAGCCGGTCGCAAAAGCGATACGGGACGTTAAAGAGAAGGGCTCTAAGGTGATCTACCTCTCACCGCAAGGGAAACCCTTAACAGCGAAACTCTGCCGCTCCTTTAGCGAGGAGAACCACCTAATCCTGCTCTCAGGGCACTATGAGGGCATTGATGAACGGGTGATTGAGAGTGAGGTAGATGAGACGGTCTCTATTGGAGACTATGTTCTCACAAGCGGTTGCAGCGCTGCTATCGTCTTTGTCGATGCGGTGAGCCGTTTTGTCCCCGGTGTTGTGGGTGATGAAGAGTCTGTTATTCAAGACTCTTTTGAGGGAATCGGTCTTTTAGACCACCCTCACTACACACAGCCGCGAAACTTTGAAGGACGACAGGTCCCCGAGGTACTATTGAGTGGGGACCACGCAAAAATTGAGGCATGGAGGCGAGCGCGTGCCGAAGAAAACACTAAGATGCGCCGCCCAGAATTACTAAAGAAACGGAGAGACTAAGATGAGCCGATCATTATTGATTGAGAAAATTGATGAAAAACATTTAAAAAGGGATATTCCCTTCTTTGAAGTGGGTGACACTATCCGTGTCCACACACGAATCATTGAGGGTAATAAGGAGAGAATCCAGATCTTCGCCGGCACAGTGATTGCCAAGAAGGGATCTGGAATCGCTGAGACCTTCTCTATACACCGCATCGCCTACGGCGAAGGGATGGAAAGAGTCTTCCTCCTCCATAGCCCCCGTATCGCAGAGATCGAGGTTATGAAGAAAGGTAAGGTTCGTCGTGCAAAGCTCTACTACCTCAGAGGAAAGCAGGGTAAAGCGGCGAAGGTTCAAGCGAAGCTACATGCGAAGAAAAAAGCAGAAAAGAGTGGAAACGAAAATGACAACGTAGTTGTCGAAGCGAACAATGAGCCAAAGCCACAAAACGAAACAGCCCCAAGCGAAACAGCCTCTGAGGAGGGAGCCGCCTCAAACGAGTGAGGAGGAGTGGCGCCGTTTAAAAGAGCTGACGCGCTTTGAAAGAGAGGCGCAGAAGTTTGGTCACCAGCTAATCGCTGGGATCGACGAGGCGGGACGAGGACCTTTAGCTGGCCCTGTTGTGGCAGCAGCGGTAATCCTCCCGCCCGATCTATTTTTAGCCGGAATTAATGATTCTAAGAAGCTCTCAAAAGTAAGACGTGAAGAACTCTTCAAGCAGATCGTCACCAACGAAGAGATTCACTATTCTGTCGGCCTCATCGAACACGAAGAGATTGACCGCATTAATATCTACCAAGCGACAGTCCAGGCAATGCTCCTAGCCGTTGCCGGCTTAGAAGAGCAGCCCGATTACCTTCTCGTCGATGGTCTAAAACTGACTCACCCCAAAATCCCCGCAGAAAAGATCATCCGCGGCGACCAGCGCTCCCAATCGATCGCCGCCGCCTCCATCATCGCCAAGGTGACCCGCGACC
>JAJFMK010000223.1 GCA_021772215.1 Chlamydiota bacterium
CGATTAAGGGTTCCTCTGCTCGTACCACAATTAGGGTGTGGAGAGGGCTTCTAGGGATTTGGATACCCAAGCTATCTATTCCGAGAGCTAATTTTTAATGATGGTTTGTTTAGAGGAACTTGTCTCAGCCTGCTCCATCAAAAGTAAGGTTAGTATATATGTTAGGAAAGTTTACAACAAGAGGCGCCTTATATCCCTCCCCTGAACGGAAGGGTTTTACGGCGTCGGTGATAAAAATGGATAACTTGTGAAAAAAGATCTGTCTATCCTAGATTAAATCCTATGACTGCTCTCATTCTTTCAATAATGGTGGCTACCATGACCTTTAACGACGCGCAAGAGATCCAAAAAGAATTTGACGAAGAATATTTTTAAATTAATGAGGGTTTTGAGAAGCTTCGGCATGTTTTTCTCCATCTGGCTAAGACGAGCGGCAAGATGGCGTCCTATTGCGAGGTGGCCGAGCATGGTCATAAGGAGCCCAACGAAGAGCAGCTCCTCGATGAGGTGCTTCCTGACCTTCTGATCCACGCCCTACAGATCGCCAACCTCAAAGGGGTGAACCTCGAAGAGAAATATCATCAAAGATTAGAGTTTATCAAAGAGCGTTCCAAAGAAAAGGAGTAACTCATGGCTGCAGCAGTAATCCCTATTAGCACCGCACCAATTAATGAAGAGACTTATCTGTTTGCTGGAAGGGATCGAGACGATCAGGTTCCCGATCTTGTGGCGCTGGTCAATGTTTTAGGGACTGAGCATTTGGAAATGAATCCTGGAGAAGAGCTCCGTCTTCTTTGTCAAATATCCATTCATGTTCCTGAGGATAGGTCTTTGGTATGGCAGCTAACGGGCGCTCGTCTGGAGCCGGTGGCGTATCGATTTTTTCAAGAAAAAATCAAAAATATATCGCAAGAGGCGGTCAAAGAGCTCTTTGTTGCATTAGAGCTGCCTCAGCAGCAGTTTAGCGAAAGACCATTAGATTTTAATGAGGTGCAGTATCTTCTTCGCAGCGCCATTGCCAACAATGCGACAGATTTTGCTCTTGTTAAAAGGGCTTTGCCCTACTTGGATAGGGTAGCGCTTAAGGATGTTTTTCGCTTTCTACCCTTAGCCTATATTCTGGAGAATAGTCCTGAAGGAATTGAGTTTTTCTTTGGTGAGTTTCAAAGGCTTGCGATCGAGCATCCCGCATTTTCTAAGGAGCAGTTTACCCTCGAGAGCGTAAGCTGGAGGCGTCTTTTCTATGGTAGCGTCAATGAGTGGTTAGAAGAAAAATATCTCAAACCAGAGTGTGAGGAAGCAATTATTGCCCTCACTCCCCATATCTTTAACGCAGAGGATAGAGCTGTACGACAGTTTCTTGGTCCCAGGCCGCGGGTTGTTTGGCATTCTGTGGAGAGAGAGCCCATTTTTATTCGATTCGCTCGTCTTTTAAGCAATAGGGCAATTGGGGCTCTATATGATGCCTGTCCAGTTAGCTACAGACCTCATCTACTTATCCAATATTCTACCAGAGAATTTCTGACGGATTTTCCCAGCTCACCCCTTTTGGCTGCTATAAAGGCTGGGAACGTTTCCGCAATTGAGGCGCTCTTTTTAAAGTGTCCCGATGAGACAGCAGGGACAATAAAAAGGAGTTCAGATCATCTTATCATGTGGGCTTTGATGAAAAAAAAGGCGATTGTTGTCACAACATTGATTCGATGCTGTCCTGAAAATCTGAGAATGCGCCTTTATGAAGACAGTAGGAATGCCGAACACCGCTATTCTATATCGGATACTGATTTTGCATCGGTAGTTGCATACTTGGATGAATATCCAGGTAATAGCGATGACCTATTTAGTAGAGTTGACTTTGTAGACGAAAGAAACCCTGCAAAACTTCGCGAATTGATACTAGGTTGTCCAAAACATCGATTAAAGCATATTGTTTCGACTCCCAATTTGGAAAGAACAAAGTATTATCCCGCTTATAGCCACCCCTTTAATCTTGTTAAAGTGTATTTCGAATGCACCCCAAAAGATTGCTCAGATCTACTTATTCAGCCCAACGAAGAGGGAAAAAGGGTGATGAGGGTTTTAATCAGTGTTTTTGGTTCGCAGCAGATGGCAAGGCTTCTTCTTGATACCTACCCCGAGTGGGTAGAGCGTGAGCAGAACCCCTTTGACCTATCAAATGATTTCTTGGTTGCTGTAGAATCAATTAAATCTAATTGATAATTATAATGCTCCCTATTTATAATATCTATACTATGAAAAAGCTACTTATTTTACTTATTTTTCCGTTTATAATTTTTGCTCACAGGGGAGAGGATCTTCGCGATGAACTCTTTGAGGGTGAGTGGGATACCTTCTTAGAGGAGTGCGAGCTGCAGTATCACGATTATCTACAAGATTGTGGTCCCATTAATGGGCCTAAGTCTCCTCTCAGCTTAGCAAGGGAATATAGAAAACTTTTTGTAAATGGCGCAAAAGCCCTAAGCGCTCTTTATCATGACCTAGAGCATCTAACGGATATGGCACCTCAAGGGTCAAGGATTGAAGAGATTTTTGACCGATTAGATGAGGCGAAGTACTTCTCCTTGGTTTGGAACGACCAATTATTCTATGAGATGCAGGCGATAGAGCTTGGGCAAACAGATGGCTCAATGAGCTTATTCAGAGAAAAAAATGTAAGGCAAGAGTACCAAAAACTGGCCCCAATTATCCAATCAATTGCTGTTGAGTATACCATCAAGTCCTACCTACAAGAGGCTGGAGACGAGGGGATCTGTATCCTAGAGTGTGAAAAGTATCGCAAGATGGACGAGGCTCTTTCTAGCTTGGTGGGGAACCTCGATGAGGATTCGGATGACTTCGATGAGGAGATTTATTACACCCCAACCTACCGGGCTTATAACTATTTGCTTTTAGGTGCCTTAGAAAATCAGTTGGGGATTTTGTGCTTTTTTAACTGTGAGCTGGGCTATCTAGAATCTCTTGCTAATGGCGAAAGAGCTCCTGCAAATGAGGCAGAAGAGTTAGCGATCCCAATTCTTAAGAAGCATCAAATGACAGCTCTTCACTGGCATGAGGACTTCAAGACGATCAAATTTACCAGTCTGAATTTTCTTGAGCACGGCACATATTAAGAGCCTCATCGTAATTTAGGATTGTCCCACTTGCCCTTCTTGTTTCATGGTTTTTGAGTATGCAAGCGGGCTGCTAAAGTATATTAGTTGTAGCTTGTCTTGATGCATCTTCTTGGTAAACATTAATCTCAAACGTGACCTCTCTTCCGAAGGTCTCTTTAGAGCATGCGTTGAAAGCTGTGACAGACTGTTTAAAACAGTCGAGGTTGCCGTCGTTTTTTTTGATTAGGAGGGTGATGATTAAGGGCGTACTCACTTCTGACTTTTTATGCCCCTCCCATTGCCAGCTGCTGAAAACTTCTATATTAAATTCTAACCCTTGCAGGTTAAGGTGTGTGAGTTTTGAGTTTGCTTGAATAATCCTATCTAGGAATTCGAAATTTATAATTTTTGCAGAACTTGAGCTGTTAAAGTGGGTTAGTGAGGAGCATCTGCTAAATAGTCTAGCCAACTCCGTTAGCCACATTTTTCCTGCAATTTCACCTTCAATTTCAAGATTCGATAAGTGGCTGTTTTGTTGCAAAGAGAGCGTTGTAAATGTCTTTGCAGATAGATCTGAGCCTGATAAACAGACGTTAGGGACTGTGCAGTTCTGCATTAATACAGAGATGAACCTCTCATCTAGTCCACACTGGTTATTTAATGTTACAGTATTTATCCCACTTGCGCCCAATGCTCTGATGAATTCAACAAAGAAATCTCTATTTTGAGAAAAGGATGGGCTAAGAGTAATGGTGCAGCTTCTTTTTTCTTCGTGGGTGCTTAGGTTATATTGGCCCACATCGTTTTGGTACTCCCCATCTTTTGCTTGCAAATCTTCAACATACAGATCGAAAACGGTTTTGGTTTCAGTGCGCGCTTTTTTTACATCAAGGTCTTTTGTTGGATAAAAACAGATCTCTCCTTCAAATTCTTCAGCAGCTTCGTCGATAATTTCTTGATGATGAGCAGCGATGTAGAGGTGGATGGGCATTTGTGGTTTGACTATTTGATATATCCGGCGAAAAAGTTTCATTAAGAGTTCTCTATCCCCAGCAAGGCCCTTTAAGGTAAAAAAGTTGAGATTTTGAGCATATAGAGAGCTAATGGTTTTGATGATGCTATCTGTTGTTTGTGATGGGCAGTCTATGTTTAAGGCAAAATCGGCAGCTCTCTTATTTCCTGCGGCATTAATGTTTTGTTGAGAAGATGACATATAAAACCAATTTTTATAAATAATAGTGCCGTATGATTGTTAATCAACATGTATAAAAATACAATGAAAATTAATTGTATAATTATAATGTGATAAATAAAAGGAGCATAGGCATGTTGATCAGGCTTTCCTTAGTTTGGCTTTTCTTGGGCACGACACACTTTAAGAGCCTCTTCGTAGCTTGGGGCATAGAGGACATTGTCCCATTTGGCCTTTTTGTGGAGCTTTGAGAGGCTCTTTGTCGGCTGTTCGCGCAAGGCTGAGAAGATCACTTTGATATTTCTAAAGCGGCACTGGTTGACGAGCTCCTCTAGGGCAGAGGCTCCTGTGGAATCTAAAAAGGGGACGAGGCGCATGCGGATGATGAGGATGCGAGGGGTCTCTCCAATTTTTTTGAGTAGTTCAGGGATGCGATTTGCGATGGCGAAAAAGATTGGCCCTGAGATCCAGAAGACCTCTACCCCCGGGGGTAGCTCCCCTCTTTGGTAGTCCTCCTCTTTTTGGGGGAGGAACTCTGTTTTTCCTGTCGTCACCTCGACCGAATGGCTCATCTGGGCCATGAAGAGCAGCGAGGCTAAAGTGACGCCCACGGCGATGGCGACGGTTAGGTCGACAAAGACCGTTAGAAGAAAGGTCAAAAGGAGGAGGATCTGGTCGCTGCCTCCTAGTCTGAATGTTTTTGCAAAGCGATGTCCCTCGCTCATCTCCCAGGCGACGAAGAAGAGGATGGCCGCCAGGGCTGGCATCGGGACAAACTTAATTGAAGGGGCTGCAAAGAGAATAAAGAGCAGAAGGAAGAGGGAGTGGAAGATACCTGCAAAGGGCGTCTTTCCACCGGCGGTGATATTTGTCGCTGTGCGAGCTAGTGCCCCTGTCGCAGGAAGGCCTCCGAAGAGGGCTGATGAGCAGTTGGCGATTCCCTGGGCGATCAGCTCCTGATTGGATCGATGTTTAAAACCCGTCATCCCATCGGCAACGACGGCGGAGAGGAGAGCCTCGACGCCGGCGAGGAAGGCGATAATGAAAGCCGAAGGCAGGATCTGCTGTATCTTATAAAGGGAGAACGCAGGCCACTGTGGAGGACAGATCTCACAGGTCATCTCCGGAAAGCGTGAGCCTATTGTCTCAACATCCAGATTGAAAAAGAAAACGATAGGAGAGACTAAAAGGAGAGCAATCAGATAGTTGGGCCATCTTGGTAAATACTTTCTCAAGAAAATGATGGTCGCAACAGCAAAGAGGCCAACAAATAGGGCCGCGAGGTTGAAGCTGTCAGCCGACTGGAAATAGGCGATCCATTTGGCGGAAAAATCAGCCGGAATCTGTTGCAGTTTCAAACCGAAAAAGTCCTTAACTTGCGTCGAGGCGATGAGCACGGCGATTCCTGCGGTAAAGCCTGTGATCACCGGCTGCGGGATATATTTAACGAGCTGCCCAAGTCTTGCGTAGCCGGCGATGACAAGGATTACTCCTGCCAAGAGTGTGGCAAGGATCAGCCCATCATAGCCATGCTGCGCAATGACGCTGAAGATGATAACAACGAAGGCGCCTGTTGGTCCTCCAACCTGGACTCTAGAGCCTCCGAGTAGGGAGATCAAAAACCCTGCAATGATTGCGGTCACGATTCCCTGTTCGGGAGAGGCGCCACTGGCGATCCCCAAAGCCATCGAAAGAGGCAAAGCGATGATCGCTACAGTTAACCCAGCAAGAAGATCAGCCCGTAGGCTTCCAAGGCGATACCCCTCTTTGAGTACAGTGACAATTTTGGGGGTAAATCGGATCATATTCAGAAGCTTTTGAAGAGGATCACCCATCCTATCAGGGACAATCGTGGTCTGTCTACTTCAATGTATTGGACCAAAGCATCCTAATGGTGGAAATGGCTGCCTTCTGTTTTAGCTACATGGGTTGGGGTATTGGCGAAATAGTCAAGATGGCGGCGGATATCAGCTAAGAGTTTATCGGCCATGTCGTGGCTGAAGCCCTCTTTAACGACAACTCTTTGAACAACGAGATCTTGGGCATTTTCTGGCATCGGGTAGGCGGGTACTAGCCAGCCGCGGTCGCGGAGGCGCTCGGCGAGGTCGTAGAGGGAGAAGTTGGTCTTCTCTTTAAGGGTCCAGCAGAATACGGGGATGTCACTGCCGTCGCTGATTAGTTTAAAGGGCCCCATCTTGGCAATTTGTGAGGAGAGGTATAGCGCGACATCTTGGCAGTTCTGCTGAATCTTGCGGTAACCTTCAAAGCCGAGGCGTAAGAAGTTGTAGTACTGCGCCACTACCTGCTCGCCAGGCCTTGAGAAGTTGATGGCGAGGGTTGGCATGTTACCGCCGAGGTAGCTGACATGAAATAGAAGCTCTTTTGGCATCTCATCCCAAGATCTCCAGATTGCCCAGCCAACGCCGGGGTAGACGAGGCCATATTTATGGCCTGAGACGTTGATAGATTTGACCCACTTGAGGCGAAAGTCCCACTTAAGCTTTGGCTGCAGGAAGGGGGCGATGAAGCCGCCACTGGCTGCATCGACATGGATTGGGATCTCAAAACCACTTTTGCTGTTATATTTGTCGATTAATCTGTTGAGCTCTTCGATAGGCTCGTAGCTGCCGTCGAATGTGCTTCCCATAATCCCTACAACGCCGATTGTATTTTCATCGCAGAGCTCAAGCGCTTTTTGAGGGTCTAGATGAAAGCGATCTTTCTCGCAGGGGACAAAGCGCGGCTCAATCTCAAAGTAGCGGCAGAACTTCTCCCAGCAGACCTGTACGTTGGCGCCCATCACTATGTTTGGTTTTGCGGTCTGCTTGCCTTTTGCCTCCATCCGCTTGCGCCATCGCCACTTCATCGCCATGCCGCATAGCATTGCCGCTTCGCTAGAGCCAATTGTTGAGGTTCCGCACGGCTTCTCATCTTCGGGCGCATGGTAGAGCCTCGCTAAGATGTTCACACAGCGAAGTTCAATCTCAGCGGTCGCTGGATACTCATCTTTATCGACCATGTTTTTGTCGAGCGTCTCATCGATGAGCTTCTTCGCTTCCGGCTCCATCCATGTTGTGACAAAGGTGGCGAGATTAAGACGCGAATTGCCATCCATGATCAGCTCATCCTTAACTAGGTTGTAGGCTGCCTCTCGAGAGAGTCCCTCTTTGGGCATTTCATACTTCGGCACGCTTTTGTCAGCGAACTGCCTCGCATAGGTGGGTGTGATGTAGCTGTCTTTTTTCTTAATGGGGTGCATGGCCTCTCCTAAAGATTTTTTTGTAACATACTGCAAGGGGTTGTTGATTGACAAGTTTATTCCATAAATAGTTAATATTAAGCTATATAAATTAAAATATTATATTGTTTATATATGGTATAATAGTCTGTAGGGGGTGGTTTATGTCTTTAAACCTTCACCAGTGGTTAATTAATGGAGGTCGGGGTTTAGTTGAATTAGCTGGTAATACTGAGCCTCCCGTGGGATTGGCCGAGGTGGTCCATAGAGTGGCTACGAAGCAGCTTCCTTTAACATCGGTAGATGCGATTTTGCTTACCCATATTCTGAAACAGAAGATAAGACCCGAAGAGGAGAAATCTCTCTTAGGGCGCGTGTTAGATACTCTCTTTGAAAGCTCCTTTCAAAAAGAGAGGCGAATTGTATTAGACCAAATGCAAACTTTAAGCGGTGATGGTTTGGGAGATTTACTGATAGAGCTTGGTATGCCAGCTCGCTATTTCCTTAAATTTGGAATGACCTACAGGGAAGAGCAAAATGTTTTGTGCCGCACTTTAATGGAGCTAAAGAGTCCTGACAAAGCAAGAATACTCATTCCCCATCTCGATAACAGATCCCTTAAGAAAGTTATCGCGGGAAGGGGCCTTCCTACGAAAGAGGATAGCAACCCACTACTCTATTTTTGGCTTACAGATAAGAAAATGGTCGACTTCTATTTCAATGAATTTGAGTCGGAGGTCAAAGAGCGACTGGGATATAGCTCCTCAGGGGAAGGTTTCGCACTTTTGCTGGAAGATTGGAGGAGTATTGAACACAAATATACTCTAGAAGATGAGTGGAACCGTTTTTTTATCTACGACGCCGTAAAACCCTTCCGTTCAGGGGAGGG